>JAGRIN010000194.1 GCA_020443245.1 Pseudomonadales bacterium | reverse complement strand
CATCGATATGTTGGGGGTTGGCGTTTCCGGCGGGGCCGAGGGTGCGCGCCATGGTGCATCGGTGATGGTTGGCGGCGACCGTCTTGTGTTCGAACGGCTTGAGGCTTGCTTCGAAGCGATGGCAGTCCAGGTGCATGGGCATCGATGCCTTGCCCATGTCGGCCCTGGTGGTGCGGGGCACTTCGTGAAGATGGTACACAACGGCATCGAGTACGGCGCCATGCAGGTCATCGCGGAAGTGTGGCAGTGCATGGAATCGATTGGATTCACGCGATCGCGCGAATCCGAGTTGTTTGGCCAATGGCAATCCGGGCCGGCGGCAGGATTTTTGACCTCCATCGTTGCCGGGATTGTCGACTTTGCGGATCCGTTGGCCGATGGATACCTGCTCGACCAGGTTTCGGATGTCGCGGGACAAAAGGGTACGGGACGCTGGACGCTGGAAGTCGCCCTCGAGCTTGGCGTCGCGGTGCCGGTCATTGCGGCTGCCCTGGAAGCGCGATTGCTCTCCGGTTCAACTGGGCGAAGCAGTGGGGCAAACAGGTCTGTCAGTTCGGACACGCGCGACTGGCCAAAACTGTTGGAACGTGCTGTCGCCTCCGGCATGCTCGCCGCGTTTGCCCAGGGTTTCGATCTGCTTTCGGTAGCCAGTGGCCGGTTCGGCTGGCAACTCGATTTGCCCGGTGTCGCGAAGACGTGGCAGGGCGGCTGTATCATCAGGGCTGCCATGCTGGAGGATATCGGGCTGGCCCTGACCGCAGGCGAGCCCCTCGTCCGGGCACCGGGATTGGCGAACTTTCGCGATCCAGGCGCATTGCGGGAAGTCGTTGCGGCCATGACCCTGGCAGGCATTGCGCCGCCCGCGATGGGAGCAGCGATCGCCTGGTTCGACGGACTCGAGTCAGCGCGTCTCCCCACTGCGCTGATTCAGGCGCAGCGGGATTATTTCGGGGCCCATACCTATGAGCGCAGGGACAGGCCCGGCAAGTTCACGACAGATTGGCGCAAGCGATGATCCTGGTAGTCTGCGGGGTGAGCGGATCGGGCAAGTCCACGATAGGTCGTTTGCTGGCGTCGCGAATCGGCGCGGAGTTCCTGGACGCCGACGATTTTCATCCGCCGGCGAACATCGAGAAGATGGCGGCCGGTATTCCGCTCGATGACGCTGATCGTGCGCCCTGGCTCGCCCGGCTTGCGTCCGAGATCGACGCGCACAAGTCCGTGGGTTCGGATCTTGTGCTGGCGTGTTCTGCATTGCGTGAGCGCTATCGGCATGAATTGGGCGTAGACGAGCAGTGCGTCATGACCGTGCTGCTCGATGGCACTGCTGCGCTCATCGCATCGCGCCTTGCAGCCCGTCGCCATGAGTTCATGCCGGCTTCGCTGCTACAGAGCCAGTTCGATGCGCTCGAACGTCCTGTCGGGGGCATCACTGTCGATGTCGCGCCTGAACCAGAGCAGGTTGTACAGTCGATTATTGAGCAACTCACGAACCGGGGCGTGCACCGCTTCGCCTGAGGCACGGATGACTGATTCACGAGGAGACTCTCATGACAAACTTCGAAACGGACACGGACGACCTCCGGTTTCTTTGCGAGGACGGTGTCGCCACTTTCACACTGAACCGCGAACAGACGCGAAACGCGCTGACCAGGCCCATGACCGATGCGTTGCGTCGAGGCGTTGCCTGGGCGGCAACTTCGCCGGAAGTCGGTGCTGTGGTCCTGACCGGCGCCGGCAGTGCATTCTGTTCCGGCGCCGATGTGAAGGCGATGGGCGAGCGGCGGGGCGACGCCTCACTTGAGGAGCAGTTCCAGGAAATGCGAGCGAGACATCACGAACTGGCCGGCGCGTTGCGGGCAATGCGCAAACCTTCAATTGCGGCGTTACCGGGCGCGGCAGCCGGGGCGGGCATGGCGCTTGCGCTGGCATGTGATCTGCGTATCGCCTCGGACAGTGCGTTTCTCAGTACCGGTTACGCCAGGATCGGACTCTCCGGGGACTACGGCATTGCGTGGCTTTTGACCCGCATTGTCGGGGGCGGGCGCGCGCGGGAATTGATGTTGACGTCCGAACGCGTTACGCCGGACAAGGCGCTCGCGATAGGGCTTGTGAATCGCATTGTCCCGGCGGCCGATCTCGCGCGAGAGACCCGGGACCTCGCCCGGGAACTCGCCAGTGGGCCACGCATCGCCTTCGCGTACATGAAGGACAACCTCGACGAGGCGCTCGGCATCGACCATGCCACAGCGATCGATCGTGAAGCCGATCGCCTGATGAAGGCGCGCTCGACGCGCGATCACAGGGAAGCCGTCGCTGCCTTCGCAGAGAAAAGAACACCCAAGTTCACGGGAAATTGACGCAGGACAAGGGCTCGGGCGAATCATTGGATTACGCTCACTCGAAATCTGAGCGTGGAGATTCGCTAATGAAGATCAATGAAGGAACCCTGGACCGCGTTCTGCGAACGATTGTCGGCGCAGCACTCCTTGCGTGGGTTCTCGTGTTTGCCGGACCCGTCTGGGCGTGGATTGGTGTTGTCCCGCTTGTTACCGGTCTTGTGGGCATTTGCCCCCTGTACTCGATCCTTGGATTGTCGACGTGTCCGGTCAAGCAGGGCGCAGGGCCTGCAAAGTAAGGCGCGATTGCGCCAAATCCTGACAAATCCGGTCGGGTATTTTCGGCAGTCGACACCGCACGAAGTGCTCGGTAAGCTGCGAGTGGCAGCGCAACACGTGTTGTGGAGGAAACCATGAGCGAAGCACAGAACACCGGGAACTATGTTGGATTTCACGCCAAGACCGGCGCAGAGAGCCAGGCGAACAAGGATCCTTATTCCATCCCGCTGGATGAAATCGACCTGATCCGGCCCGACATATTTCATAACGATACTCACCTGGGCTTTTTTGAGCGCCTTCGCAAGGAAGATCCCGTCCACTTCCAGAGTCTCGAAATCGAGGGAATGGAGAAGCCGTTCACTTTCTGGAACGTGACCCGGTACGACGACATTCGTTATGTCGACGACCACCACAAGATCTTCTCGTCCGATGGCAGCATCGTCGTCGATGACCAGGACGCGGACTTTCCGCTGCCGATGTTCATCGCGATGGACCCGCCCAAGCACGATTTGCAGCGTCGCGAAGTGGCGCCTGTCGTCGCACCACGCAACCTCGTCAACTTCGAGCCGGTGATTCGCGAGCGGACCGCGAGCGTTCTCGACAGTTTGCCGGTCGGGGAAAAGTTCAACTTCGTCTCGGAAGTGTCGATCGAGCTCACCACGCGTATGCTCGCTACGCTATTCGACTTTCCGTTCGAGGATCGCGCCAAGCTGACGCGCTGGTCCGATGTAGCGACCGCGGCAGAAGGTGTGGTGGAAACCGAAGACCAGCGACGTGCGGAGCTGATCGAGTGTCTCGAGTATTTCACGAATCTCTGGAACGAGCGTGTGAACCGGGAGGGTGGCAACGACCTGATCTCGATGCTTGCCCACGGTGAATCGACAAAGAACATGGAACCCATGGAATACCTGGGTAACCTGATCCTGCTGATCGTTGGCGGCAATGACACCACGCGCAATTCGATGACAGGCGGGGTGCACTTCCTCAACCAGAATCCGGCGGAGTACGCCAAGCTGAAGGCGAATCCCGACCTGATTCCGAAAATGGTGCCCGAAATCATTCGTTACCAGACGCCGCTCGCTTACATGCGGCGCACCGCGCTTGAAGATACCGAGCTGCGCGGAAAGCAGATCAAGAAGGGTGACCGCGTATTGATGTGGTACGTGTCGGGCAACCGCGACCCTGAAGCATTCGACCAGGACCCGAACCAGTTCATCATCGACCGACACGATGCGCGCAAGCATGTCTCTTTCGGATTTGGTATCCACCGTTGTATGGGGAACCGTCTTGGCGAGATGCAGCTTCGGATCCTGTGGGAAGAAATGCTGAAGCGCTTCGATCGCGTCGAAGCCGTCGGTGACCCCGTTCGTGTCGGCTCGTCCTTCGTTAAAGGGTATTCCGAACTACCGGTTGTGCTCCACCGCAAGTGACCTTACGACGGGGTCAGGTATGCCCTGACCCCGTTCCCGTTCCTTATATTGTCGTTGCCCCGCCATCTATGACCAGGGAGTGGCCGGTCACGTAGGTGGACTGATCGCCGCTCAGGTAGAGTACGGCATCAGCGACCTCCTTGACCGTGCCGCGCCGGTGCATCTGCGTCAGCGTCATGATGAATTGTTCCGTCTCGGTTTCCTCGCCACCGGTAAAACGGTCTGCCATGGTCGTATCGATCAGCGCGGGACACACGACGTTGACGCGAATATTGTGGGGCGCGTTTTCCTGTGCAGCCGTCTTGGTCAGGCCGATCATGGCGTGTTTGCTGGCCGAGTAAACGCCGGCATTCGGAAAGCCGATCAATCCCGCAACGGATCCGACATTGACGATCACGCCGCCGCCCTGCTGGATCATGTGCGCCAGTTCCGCACGCATGCAGCGCCAGGTACCGGTGACGTTGACATCGATGACCCGACTGAAGTCTTCCTCGGAAATGTCCGAAAGAAGCTGCATGGGTCCCTCGATGCCCGCGTTGTTGCAGGCAACGTCGAGCCTGCCGTAGGCGGAGACACAGGTCGCCACCATGTTCTCGATGTCGCGCATGTTCGTGATATCGCCCTGGACAAATGTCGCGTCTCCACCTGCCGACTTGATCATCTCGGCAGTCTCGTTGCCTTCCTTCTCACGGCGCGCTGCGAGCACGACTTTCGCGCCCTCCGCGCCGTACCGAACAGCGATCTCGCGACCGATGCCGCTGCTGCCACCAGTAACCAGTGCAACCTTGCCTTCCAGAGCCCCCATGCGTTTACCTCGTTTGTGCTTGATGGATTGTTACTTCGGGTGTACGACCACCGGTAGTGACTCGTAACCCTTGACGAAATTCGACGCGACACGTACCGGCTCACCGACGAGTTCGATGCGGTCGAAACGCTGTTGTATCTCTTCCCATATGGTCCTGAGTTGCATTTCGGCGAGTCGATTGCCCATGCATCGATGGATGCCGAACCCGAAGGAAAGGTGATGTCGGGGCTGGTCCCGGTCGATGATGAAATCATCCGGCCTTTCGATCGCCGTTTCATCACGGTTGCCCGAGCAGTACCACATGGCGACCTTGTCGCCGGCGCGGATCGTCTTGCCGCCGAACTCGGTATCACGCACGCAGCGACGCCGCATGTAAGAGAGCGGCGTCTGCCAGCGGATGATTTCCGGTACCATTTTGGGAATGAGGCCCGGGTTTGCACGCAGCTTGTCATATTCCCCGGGGTACTGGTTTAGCGCCACAACACCGCCCGAGATGGAGTTGCGCGTGGTGTCGTTGCCGCCGACGATCAGGAGGATGAGGTTCCCAAGGTACTCCATCGGGTCCATCTTCCGGGTCGCGGGATTGTGCGCCATCATTGTGATCAGGTCATAGTGATCTTCGGGATTCCACTTCGCGCGCTCGTTCCAGAGGTCCGTGAAGACGGCGAGGCACTCCATCAGGCCTTCCCGTCGCGTTTCCTCCGGCATGCTGCCGCCTGTCGCAACGGTCGAGGTGGCGAGATCGGACCACGCCGTCAGCCGGCGCCGCTCTTCGAACGGAAAGTCGAAGATTGTGGCCAGCATCTGCGTCGTGAGTTCGATCGAGACACGATCCACCCAGTTGAACGTTTTGCCAATCGGCAATTCGTCCAGGATCTTCGCAGCCCTTTCACGAATGATCGGTTGCAGCTTGGCCAGGTTGTTGGGCGCGACCACACCCGTCACCGCCTTGCGCTGCTCGTCATGGATCGGCGGATCCTGCGAGATGAAGTTCGGCGTACTGAAGTCACTGGGTCGGTCGCCCAGCGTCACGCCGCCGACAGAAGAGAAGTCGGCATGGTTTTTTTCGATGTTCATGATGTCGTCGAACCGCGTGATCGACCAGAAGGGGCCGAACACGCTTTCACGGCAATAGTGAACCGGATCGTCCCGGCGCAGGCGCCGGAAGAACGCCCAGTGGGCGTTCGTCTTGTAGAGGTTCGGTTCCGAGACGTTGATCTCGTCGATCGGCATGGACCAGGGGTCCAGCGCGAGGACGGCCTCTTCAGTAAGGAAGGCTTCTGGCATCGTGGTAGCTCTTGGGTGGCCTTTGCCCCGAGTGTGCGCCCGTTTGCCGGAGTTCTCAACATTGTTGCCCCGGTGTGGCAGATTAGCCGAATTCTGGACAATCGTATCCCCTCAACATTGATAGGTTGGTCTTGTCGGGAAGCAGTGAGGAATCAAAGGTGGCATTTTCGCTCAGCACGGCACGGGACAGGCAGCGCCTCGACGTTCGGGACAAGCCCTACTTCGTGCGTGTGTCGGACGCCCTTCATCTCGGATACAAGAAGGGTAAGTCCATCTCGCGCTGGATTGCGCGGTGGCGAACACCGAGCGGATACCT
>JAGRIN010000193.1 GCA_020443245.1 Pseudomonadales bacterium | reverse complement strand
TCGGCGAAGGCCTGACGATCGCGCTGCAACGGCAGCATCGGAGCCGGAACTGAATCGGCTCCTCAACCCCGATTACCGTCGCGCTTCGATTTGCCGGGTTTGCGGTTGTACGCACGACTCTGCGGCTCGAACGAAAGGCGAATTGCAGTCCCAACCGGTGCCCGCGTAGTTGAGGTGGGCATTGTCCGGGACGTTGATCCGGTTGCAGGCTTGCTCTGTCTCTACAAAGCCTCGCTCGCAGTTCCAGCTTTTACCGTCGCCAGCGAGGAAGGCGTTCGGCGGAACGGTGACTTTCTCACAGCGCTTGTCGTCGATCGGTCGGAATCCCCGTTCACACTCCCAGCCTTTGTCGTTGAAGGCGGACGTCGTGAGAAATGCGTGGTCAGGGATCTCGATGGCATCACAGCCGTTTGCGGTACGTCGGTATCCGCGGTCACACTCCCATCCCCGGCCGTAAGTAGAGCCATCCAGAAAGGCGTTCTCCGGCAACTCGATGGCTTCGCAGCCACTACGTGTTTTCAGGTAGCCGCGCTCGCAGTCTATGCTGTCTGAATCATTCAGGTAGCCGTGCGCCGGAACGTCCAGGCGCTCACACCCTTCACCGATTCTGCGGTATCCACGACTACACTCCCAACGGTTGCCCGATGGTGAGAGATATCCGTTGTCGGGAATCCGTACGCCGGAGCAACCGCCGCCTTGTTCGACGAATCCCCATATGCACTCCCAACCATTGCGATAAGCGGACGAACTGAGGAACGCATTCGCCGGCACGACGATCTCGACACAGGCCTCATTGGTCTTCTTGTAGCCATCAATGCAGGACCAGGAGTGCATGCCGCGCACCGCGTTGTCTGGTATGTCACCCCTGTATTCCGCCTGTGCAGCGAATGAGAGCAGGGAGAGGGCCAGCAGCGAACAGCAAGCCGCCAGGCCCGGTACGATAGAGAATTTCATGGATTTACTCAGCGTGCGCGAGAACCCGAAGGTGCAGCGCGAAGGAAGGAGAAGCCACTATATCAGGGTGAGGGTATAAACTCACGAATATTCGGTGTTTTCCTGACTCCGCGGCTGCTCCTTCGCACGCGACAAACCGCCTTCGTCGCTGTCGTTCTTTACTGGTCGATTTCCGGTTCGACCAGTTTTGCGAGTTTCGTCAGCGACTCCTGCCAACCGAGATAGCAGCCATCGAGCGGTATGACGTCAGGCACGCCGGCTTGCTCGACGTTGAGTTCAGTTCCGCTGGGCACTGCCTTCAGCGTGATGGTGATCCTCATCTCGCCAGGCAGGTTCGGGTCATCAAACACGTCGGTGTAAACGAGGCGCTCGTTGGGCACGAGTTCCACGTAGGTGCCGCCGAAGGCGTGGCCCTGGCCTGTGGTGAAGTTCCTGAACGACATCCGGTGCGCGCCGCCGACCACGGGATTCAGTTCGTGGACTGTGCAGAGAAAGCCATAGGGCGGCAGCCAGCTCGCCAACGCGTCTGCTTCCAGGAAAGCGCGATAGACTTTCTCTGGTCGGGTGGCAATGACGCGATGCAGGGTTACAGTATTCGACATGGTGATTTCCTCGTTGGTGCTTGCAGATGTCATGGGATAGTCGTGCGGTGAGATTGGATTTCGACAGTCACCAGAATTTTTTTCGCGTCTTATCCGGCGGGACTCGTTCGACACGGCATGACGCATCTCATTTCTTGTCGAGCGTGACAAGCCCTGGTTCGAGGCGCGTCTGCCAATGCTGGATGTGACTCACGCAAGCCCGAACAGCCTGAGTAGGAACAGGCCGAGACTGGTTGTGAAGATGCCGACCAGCGTGGTCACCATAACCAGGTTGGCCGCGAGCCGGTCATTGCCACCCATCGACTTCACCATGATGTACGACGCGGTCGCTGTCGGGCTGACGAACAACAAGAACACGACACCCAGCGCGGTGCCGGAGTAACCCATCGCCACGGCGCCGGCGGTGACCGCACCGGGAAGCAATATCGTCTTGAGGAGTGTGCCGATGATCGTTTGCGCGCCTGAATCCCTGATGGTGCGCAGGTTCATCGCGGCACCCGCGCCAAGAAGGGCCAGTGGTAGCGCGAGCCTGCCCAGGTACTCACCGGTGCTGCGCAGGACGCCGGGTACCGGAATGTTGCCGACGGCAAACAGCAGTGCAATCGCAATCGCGATAATCAACGGATTCCTGACGATATCGATGAGGATCTTCCTGACACCGGGCGCTGTCTCGGCGTAGATCGAGAGCACGATAACGCTGAGGATGTTGTACGAAACGGTGAGGACCGCCATCAGGATCGACGCGAGGGCAAGACCGTCGTTGCCGTATGCGCTGGCACACAGAGCGAGGCCGATAACCCCAAGGTTGCTGCGAAATGCCGCCTGCGTGAGCACACCGCGATCGATCGTTGGCGCGGTCATGATCGCTGCCAGCCATGCCAGACTGAACGTGAAAAGTGACGCGACCAGCGAGAAGACGACCAGCCCCGGGTCCAGTGTTGCCGAGAGATCGATGCGCGTGATTGTCGTGAACAGCAAGATGGGCAGGCACAAGGAAAAAACGAGCCGGGACGACACCTCGATAAAGTGATCGTCGATAAACCCGAGACGCCGAAGTGCAAGCCCGGTCAGGACGATGATGAAGATCGGCCCGGTGACGTCGAGGGTTTCGAGAAGGATTGAAAGGTAAGTGGCCATACTGCTGGCGCGAAGCCTACCAGATCGCACTCACGAGTACCCACAGCGCCATGTTTGGATGCATGCTTTGCGAGTTTCGTCGGGATTGCAGTATTCGCGCATGTCGATCGTCGTGGTAGATTGGCGGGATGCTCATGCAGATGTATGCCCTGGCATGAGGCTTACAAAGAGGAGATGAAACTACGATGACTGAATCCGGAGAGTATGTACCCCCGCGAGTCTGGACCTGGGAGAGCGGCGATACCGGCGGACGCTTCGCGTCGATCAATCGCCCAATTGCCGGATCGACACATGAGAAGGAACTTCCGGTTGGCAAGCACCCGATGCAGCTCTATTCGCTCGGTACGCCCAATGGCGTGAAAGTGACGATCATGCTCGAGGAGCTGTTGGCCCTCGGCAAGGAAGGCGCCGAGTACGACGCGTGGCTGATCAACATCGGAGAGGGCGACCAGTTCGGCAGCGGCTTTGTCGAGATCAACCCGAACTCCAAGATTCCGGCGCTGATGGATCACAGCGAGTCGCCACCGGTTCGCGTGTTCGAAACGGGCGCGATCCTCATATACCTCGCGGAGAAGTTCGGGGCGTTCCTGCCCACAGAGCGCGCCGCGCGTGCTGAATGCCTCTCATGGCTCATGTGGCAGATGGGTTCCGCGCCGTTTCTGGGTGGCGGCTTTGGCCATTTCTACGCGTATGCACCGGTGAAGCTCGAGTACCCGATCAACCGCTACACGATGGAAGTCAAACGCCAACTCGATGTGCTGGATCGTAACCTGGCCACGCGCCGGTTCCTGTGCGGCGACGAATACAACATTGCCGATATGGCGACTTACCCATGGTACGGGTGGCTGGTGTTGACCGGCCTCTATGACTCCAGGGAGTTCCTCGATGTCGAGTCCTACACCAACGTGGTGCGTTGGGCGACCGAGATTCACGAACGCCCTGCGGTACGACGAGGACGGAAGGTGAATCGCGCCAGTGCGAGCGGCGTGCCTGAGCGCCATGATGCGAGTGACCTGGACGGCGTGTGACAGGGACGGGCCAACAGCTGTCATCCTCTCCTGGCGCCGCGAAAGCGCTCGAGACAGAAGCGGATAGCGTCTACGCCGAACAAGTCAGGATCACCGACAGCCAGACGACGACGGCGGCCGCTTCGATTCCGCCCGGTGCGGCGATCTACGCGTGGATGTTGTGGTCCCAGGTCGATCGGACGGAGCTGGTCATCTGGTGGACGCTGGCGGTGGGGCTGGTGGCGATACGTATGTTCGCGCACTGGCGCTTCCTGCGTGCGCCGATGGCGCCTGGCATCGTACACCGTTGGGGACGCTTTTTCGTCCTGGTGGCAGGTTTGCAGGGCGCGATCTTTGGCGTCGGCTTCGCGTACTTCACGTGGCAATCAGAACCGCTCTACGTGACCATCAGTGTCATCTGGATGCTCGGCATCAGCGCTGTCTCGATTGGTGCTTATTCCGCAGACCCGAAGGTGCTCCTGTCCTATTTCCTGCCCGTCGCGGTACCGGAGGCAATCGTGCTTCTGTGGATGGCGACACCGATGAGCATCGGGATGGGGGTTGCACTGATCCTTTATATTGCGGTGATTCTGCGATCGATGATCCGCGTCTCGCGTGCCATGGTCGACGCCATCACGCTCAACTTCCGCCTCGAGCAGGAAATCGAAGCGCGTAAACGTGCAGAGCAACGACTCCTTGTGATTTCACAGCAGGACGGACTCACCGGCCTGGCGAACCGGCGTCATCTCGACGAGGTGCTGGCGCGTGAGACCTCGCGTGCGAGAAGGAGCGGGCAACCGCTCTCGCTGATCCTGATCGACCTCGATGCCTTCAAGCGTTTCAACGATACCTATGGTCACCTGGACGGCGACGAATGCCTGCGCCGTGTGAGCGGCGTGCTGAAAGAAACCGTGAAGCGCCCCGGTGACCTGGCAGCCCGGTATGGTGGTGAAGAACTCGCGTGCGTCTTGCCGGAGACCGATGCAGACGATGCTTACGCGTTGGCCGAGACAATTCGAAAGCGCGTATTGGCGCTCCACATTCCTCACTCTGCGCGGATCGACGGAGAGAAGTTCGTGACCATCAGTGCCGGCGTTGCAGGATTTGAACCGGCGCGTGACACCGACACATCAGACTTTGTCAGGCGTGCTGACGAGGCGCTCTATGCCGCGAAGGAATCCGGTCGTAACAGAGTGGTGAGGGCGCCTGCTGGATAGTCGAGCCCTGACCCAGGGTTATCCGGGCCCGCCCGCTCCCGCATTGCTCGCTCTACCGTGGTTCGAATTCGATCGAGACCGCTCAGGACATACTGCAATAGATGCGGCAAGGCTGGGTTGTACGCGTGATAGCGGGAGTCTAAAATACAGAATCTGTATAGTTTTCTTTATTCTGTAATGTCCATCAACATCAAGGACCCCGAAACCGACCAACTGGCCAGGGACCTGGCAAACAAGACGGGTGAATCGATCACGTTGGCGGTAAAGCGCGCCATCGCCGAGCGACTCCAACGGGAAACCGCCAAGCTAACGGTTTCCCTCGCTGACCAGGTCCTGGAGATCAGTGAGCGGGCTGCGACATACAAGCGCAGGTCCCGACGTACTCAGGAAGAGATCATCGGCTATGACGACAGAGGACTTCCAAAATAATGGTTATCGACACGTCGGTGTTGGTGGCCATCCTGTTTGGGGAGCCTGAAGCGTCCTCGCTCGCGCGGGCACTCGAAGCAGACCCCGTTCGGCTCATCGCGACGCCATCGCTTCTGGAAACATCGATCGTGATTCAGAGTGAACTCGAAGACGAAGGGATGCGAGAACTCGATCTGTTGATGCATACAGCGAGCATCAGCCCGGTTGCGTTCTCGGCGGATCATTATCGAGTGGCCCGAGAAGCATATCGTCGATTTGGTAAGGGGCGGCATCCTGCCGCATTGAATTACGGTGACTGCTTCAGCTATGCATTGTCGCGTGCTTCCGGTGAGCCGCTGCTGTTCAAGGGCGAAGATTTCAAGAAGACCGATGTAGCACCCGTTTTGTTGTAGTGGCGCGAGGAGTCCATGCCCGGACCGTGATCCCGCGCTATTTGTTACGCCAGCAACTTCGCAACTCCCGAAACGAGTTGGTTCTTTAACCTGTCCGCTCGCCGATCTTCCCGAAGAACGCGTGTCTGGCCCAGGGTTATCCAGGCCCCCATCACCATCGTCAGGATCTGGTAAGCCGTGTCTTCACACTGCTTTCGCTTCCATTGCGGATTGACGGCGCGAATGAGTTGGCAGAAGTGTTTGTCCAGTGGTGATACCACGCCCGCCTCGCCGCCTGGAACTCATCGTTGCGGGCGAAGTAGGCCGCGGATTCGAAGAAGAAAACCTGGGAATGGGGCAGTATGGTAAAAACCTCTTAACTGGGAGGTTTTTTTGCAATGAAGATAATCGGCGCCGGCTTCTCCCGGACAGGGACCTACTCGCTTAAGCGTGCGCTCGAGATCCTGGACTTTGATCCGTGCTATCACGGCGAGGTGATCTTCCAGCGTCCGGATCATGTGGACGTGTGGTCGAAAGTTGCGACGCAGCGGCCGGATTGGAAGGCACTCTTTGCGGGCTACAAGGCCGGGCTCGACAGCCCGATCTGCTTCTATTGGGAAGAGATCCTTTCCGCATTCCCGCAGGGGAAGGTCATTCTCACCGTGCGTAATGCCAGCGACTGGTACGAGAGCTTCCATGCCTCGCTGTACCAGGGAATGATCCATCCTGACCGGGCGCCGGCGGAGATTCGCGGCGCGCTCAGGA
>JAGRIN010000192.1 GCA_020443245.1 Pseudomonadales bacterium | reverse complement strand
GAGTTCTTCCATCGCGAGATCATGAACGAGATGGGCGCCCAGGGTATGTTGGGGCCGACGCTGCCGGAAAAATACGGCTGCTCCAACGTCAATTACGTTTCATACGGACTGGTGGCGCGCGAGGTCGAGCGTGTCGACAGTGGGTATCGTTCCGCCATGAGCGTGCAGTCCTCGCTTGTCATGCACCCGATCTACACCTACGGCACGGAAGCGCAACGCGAGAAATACCTGCCCAAACTCGCGAGCGGCGAGTGGGTGGGCTGTTTTGGACTCACCGAGCCGGACCATGGCTCTGATCCGGGGAGCATGATCACCCGGGCTGAGAAAACGTCGAACGGGTACGTGCTGAACGGCGCCAAGATGTGGATCACCAACTCGCCGATCGCCGATCTCGCCGTGGTGTGGGCGAAGCTGGACGGCGTGATTCGCGGATTTGTCGTCGAGCGCGGTATGTCCGGCTTCTCGACACCGAAGATCGAGGGCAAGTTCAGTCTGCGCGCATCGGTTACCGGTGAGATCGTGCTGTCGGATGTCGAGGTGCCCGAAGAGAACCTGCTCCCCAATGCCAAAGGCCTGGGTGGACCGTTCGGTTGCCTCAACAAGGCGCGCTACGGCATCGCCTGGGGCGCGATGGGTGCCGCGGAGTTCTGTTGGCACGCCGCGCGCAGCTACACGCTCGAGCGCAAGCAGTTCGGACGCCCCCTTGCGGCCAACCAGCTGATCCAGAAGAAGCTGGCCGATATGCAGACCGAGATCGCGCTGGGCTTGCAGGGGGCGCTACGTCTCGGGCGAATGATGGACGAGGACAACTGCCCGATCGAAAACATTTCCCTGATGAAGCGCAACAACTGCGGCAAGGCGCTGGACATTGCCCGGATGGCGCGCGACATGCATGGCGGCAACGGGATTTCCGACGAATATCATGTCATTCGACACGTGATGAACCTCGAGACCGTCAATACCTACGAGGGCACGCATGACATTCATGCCCTGATCCTCGGTCGGGCCCAGACCGGCCTGCAAGCGTTTACCGGCGCGTAATCCAACGTCCAGGGGCGTGTAGGACATCTGCCATACACGGCAAAATGATGTTAACCGCCCTGTAAAGCGCAATTCACCTGAGCTGCAGCCGCTATTCAAAGATTGAACAGCGGCTATAGCCATTGCGCCTCTGCCATACTGTTAGTTCCGCTCTCTTGTTGTCGGCAATTTCTACTTCACATCGGAGAAAACCCGCGTATATTGGAGCCATTGGCAGATACCAAACGTGCGGCACAGGAATTACTTTATCGATCAAACGTCCAGGGAAGGAGCGGGAGATGGTCAGGGTTCTTGTAGTAGATGATCATAAACTGGTCAGGGTTGGCACATCGAGGCTACTTGGCGACATCGAAGGATTCGAAGTCGTTGGCCAGGCAGAAAACGGGGAGCAGGCCATCGACATGGTTCGGGATCTCAGCCCGGACGTCGTGTTGATGGACGTACAGATGCCGGGAATCGGCGGTCTGGAGGCAACACGTCGATGCTTGCGGGTCGACCCGGAACTCAAGGTGATCACGGTCACCATGTATGAGGAAGAACCTTACCCCTCGAAGCTGCTGAAGGCCGGCGTGCATGGCTATCTCACCAAGCGTGCCGACCCCGACGAAATGGTCATCGCCATCAGGAAGGTCATGGCGGGTCAGCGCTACATCGCATCCGAGATCGCCCAGCACCTTGCGCTAAAGCCTTTCAGCGAGGACGACAATACGCCGTTCGACCAGCTATCCAATCGCGAGATGCAGATCGCCATCATGGTCATCAACGGCCATCGGGTCCCGGAGATTTCACGCAGCCTCTCGCTCAGCCCGAAGACGGTGAACAGCTACCGGTACCGGATCTTCGAGAAGCTGGACGTCGACAATGACGTCGGCCTCACCAAGCTCGCGATCAAACACCATGTGCTCGACGCCGACGCCATGACCGTATAGTTATCGGGGTTGAATCGCTCCGGCGCGTGCCGCAAGGTACGCGCATGCCCAGCCCACAGCCTGCTCCACCTCCGGATTGCGCCCGGTGTCCGCGAATTTGCGACTATCTTGGCCAGCAGCGGCGGTTGCATCCCGACTATTGGAACCGCCCTGTACCGGCAAGCGGCCCTGCGCGGGCCCGGCTGCTGATCGTCGGGTTGGCACCGGGTCTCCATGGCGCCAATCGCACCGGCAAGCCGTTCACGGGTGATGATTCCGGTGAACTCTTGTTTTCGGTGCTGCGCGAGCTCGACATCCAGCGATCGGTGCGTATCACCAATGCGGTGAAGTGCCTGCCGCCGGGCAACCTGCCAACCTCCAGCGAGGTCGACAATTGTCTCGAGTTCCTGGCAGCAGAGCTCGTGCGCTACCGGACCGTCCTGGTCCTGGGCGGCGTCGCCCATCGCGCTGTGGTGAAGGCCTTGAAATCCCGCCAGTCCGATTTCACGTTTGCGCACGGCGCCGTGCACAACATCGGCAGTCACTGCATCGTCGACTCCTTCCACTGCAGCCGCTACAACACGCGAACCGGACGACTGACTCAGCAGATGTTCCGGACCGTAGTAGAATCGGCGGCAACACGTGCAGGCCTTTGTACCGATGGCTGAGTTCGACCACAAAACTTTCCTCAAGCACCTGACCTCGAGGCCGGGTGTGTACCGCATGTATGACGAGTCGGACACGATCCTCTACGTCGGCAAGGCGAAGAACCTGAAGAACCGCGTGTCGAGTTACTTTCGCACGACGGCATTGACGGTGAAGACGATGGCACTGGTGGCGCGCATCGCGCGCGTCGAGTACACGGTGACGAGCAGCGAGACGGAAGCGCTGCTGCTGGAACAGTCACTCATCAAGGAACACCGCCCGCCCTACAACATCGACTTCCGCGACGACAAGTCGTACCCCTACATCTACCTGTCGTCCGAGGACGAATACCCGCGCCTCGCCTTTCACCGCGGCGCGCAGAAGATGCCGGGGCGATATTTCGGCCCATTCCCGAGTGCCTACTCGGTGCGCGACAGCCTGAACATCCTGCAGAAAGTGTTTCGCGTCAGGCAGTGCGAGGACTCCTTTTTCAAGAACCGGTCCCGGCCGTGCCTGCAGTACCAGATCAAGCGATGCTCCGGGCCATGTTGCGGCCTGGTCTCGGCCGAGGAGTACGCGGATGACGTGAACCACGCAATCATGTTTCTCGAAGGCAAGAGCAGGGCGGTGCTGGACGACTACGCCAACAAGATGGATGACGCATCGAAGGCGCTCGAGTTCGAGAAGGCGGCGCAGTATCGGGACCAGATCGCGCACCTGCAACGGATCCAGGAACAGCAGTACGTCTTCGGCAACCAGGGCGATATCGATGTCATCGCCGCGATCTCGAACCCGGGTGGCGTGTGCGTGCTGGTGATGATGGTGCGTGGTGGACGGCTGCTGGGCAACAAGACGTACTTCCCGAGAATCCGGATCGAGGAAAGCGAATCGGAAATCCTGTCGTCATTTATTCCGCCGTTCTACCTCTCGGGCGCTTCGGGACGTGAGATACCGAAAGAGATCATCGTGAACTCGCGTATCGAGGACAAAGCGGTGATCGAGGCCGCGCTCTCTGAACGCTCGGGCCGCAAGATCGCGATCGCTGACAGCGTGCGCGGCACACGCCAACGTTGGGTGGCCCTCGCCGTGACCAACGCAGAGCAGAGCCTTGGCGGGCACCTCGCAAGTCGCAATAACAACTTCCAGCGCTTTGAGGCGCTGCAGGAGGCGCTCGGCCTTTCTGAGATGCCGGAACGGCTCGAATGTTTCGACATCAGCCACAGCGCCGGGGAAGCGACCGTGGCGTCCTGCGTCGTGTTCGACCAGAACGGCCCGCTCAAGTCGGACTATCGCCGCTTCAACATCGATGGCATTACACCCGGCGACGACTACGCCGCGATGTCACAAGCGCTGTCCCGGCGGTATACCCGCATCAAGAAGGGGGAAGGGCGCCTGCCGGACATCTTGTTTGTCGACGGCGGCAAGGGACAGTTGACGCAGGCCGAAGGCATCATGGAAGAGTTGCAGATCACCGGCGTGATCCTGGTCGGCGTCGCCAAGGGCCCGTCCCGCAAGGCGGGTCTCGAGAGCATCATCGTCTCAGGTGCCGGCGAGATCGAGCTTGCTCCCGACAGCCCCGCGCTTCATCTGATCCAGCATATCCGTGATGAAAGTCACCGCTTTGCGATCACCGCGCACCGAAACCGTCGCGGCAAAAAGCGCACGGAGTCCGTTCTCGAAGGAATCGACGGTGTGGGACCAAAGCGGCGGCGTGCGCTGTTACGGCATTTCGGCGGCTCCCAGCGCGTCCAGTCGGCCAGCGCCGAGGAACTGGCGAAGGTCGAAGGAATCAGCCGGACCCTGGCGGAACACATTTATGCCACGCTGCACAACGGATAGAATAGCGCGTTATCTGAAGTAACCCGTCGCATGTATGAAAGTACCCGTCAGCATACCCAACATCCTGACCGGCATCCGCATACTGCTGATTCCGGTGCTCGTGCTGGCCTTCTACTTTCTCTCGCCTGAATGGCGGTACCTGACGGCGGCCGCAATCTTCGCCGTCGCCAGCATCACCGATTACCTGGACGGATATCTCGCCCGGCGCTGGGGACAGATCACACCCTTCGGGGCGTTCCTCGATCCGGTTGCGGACAAGCTTATCGTGGCGGTCGCGCTGGTGTTGCTCGTCGAATCCCATCGCAGCGCATTCCTCGCGGTTCCCGCGATGATCATCATCTGCCGCGAAATCGCCGTATCCGCACTTCGGGAGTGGATGGCAAAATACAGCGAGCGTCGCGGCGTTGCCGTCTCGTTCGTCGGCAAGGTCAAGACTGCGTTCCAGATGATCGCGATCTTCGTCCTGCTTGCCAGCGGTCCGGCCAACAACGCCGTCGTGATCTTGGGCTACATCCTTCTCAACACTGCCGCCGCGCTAACGCTGTGGTCGATGTACCTCTACCTCAAGCTAGCATGGCCCGATCTGACCTCCGGTATGGTGCTCCCCGAGGAGGACTGAGCCGAACGCTGCTACTGGACGCTGATATTCCGGAGCGGGTCGTCCTTGAAAATGTCTGTCGCGCCGTCGGGATCGAACTTTACGACCAGGGCCTGGCCCGTGACGAGCGTCTTGCCGTTGGTATAGCGAATATCTTCATTCGTAACGCCGCTCACAATGATGCCGTTGTCACTGGTGGTCGCCATCTGCGTGAATCGCGAACCGAGTTTCGTTCCTGTCACGAGCTTGCGCCACACCGGTTCTCCCTTGGGCGTCAACTTCATCACGTAGCCAATGTTGTACTCGCTGTAGGAGACCTGTTGGGAGCCGCCAGCATAGATGGCCCCATCCTGCACTGCCAGCGCCGTGACAGTTGAAACCTTCTGTTTGCGAAACTGGTAGACGTGGGACCATGACAAGTCACCCTTCTGGTCGATGCGACCGACCCAGGCGGGATAAAGCTTGCCCTGTATGGCATTGCCACCGACGATGAAGCCGTCGCCGTCCGGACACAATTGCGTGACAAACCCGGGGTATCCCGATTTGTACCAGACCTCACGCCCGGCACGGTCTACCTTTAGGATTCCCGGCCCCGTCAGCAGATAGCCGTCATCGACCGAGACCATGTAGTTGAGGCGGTACTTGGGAAATAGTGACTCGCCAACAAAGTCACCGTCAGCGGAAAGCTTGAACAGCCATGCGTGTGCTGCTTTCTCCTTGTCTTTTTCGGCAAGGACGAGGTAGCCGCCATCCGGGTCGAGAGCAATGTCGCCGGCGGTGTTCGCCTCGGGGCCGCCATACTTGCGCGCCCACAACTTCTCGCCATTCGCATCGAGCTTCATCACGAACACATCGCGCGTCTCTGGACGATCCTTCGATCCGTATTTACCGAGGTCGCCGATGACGAGGAGATTCCCCTTGTCGTCTTCCTTGACCTGCTTTGCGATGCCGCGCAGTTTTACGCCGAAAGGCGTGTAGGTCTTGCTCCAGAGATATGCGCCGCCGCTGTCGAGTTTGCTGACCTGTATCTGTCGGTCCGCAACGCCTGCGAACTGCATCGCGGCATCGCGACCGATTGAACCGACCGTCACGTATCCGCCAGACTTCGAACGAATGACGCCTTCGGCGATACTGAAGCTCGCCTTGCCGTACTGCGAATGCCAGGTCGACACCGAATTCCCGAATCCACCGCCGGTTGCCGGTTCGACATTGCCGAAACCGGCTGCCACCGCCTGAAATGAGTACACCAGCCCGAAGACCAATACCACGCGGGCAATCTCTTTCATCGCTTGACCTCTGTGCTTATGGGAACCCCGGACTCTAGCACAGGCTTACATCGAAACTCAGGGCAACTCGACGGAGAAATGGGGTCGGAGTAACAAAGTCGCAAAGTCGGAGGTCAGTTGGAACGCCGTCACCGGCGTGCGGAGATTCTTACTCCGACCCCAATTTTGGATTG
>JAGRIN010000191.1 GCA_020443245.1 Pseudomonadales bacterium | reverse complement strand
GCGAGAACGCGGTGCGGAACGGGGACAGGTTTCGATTCATCATCAGGCGCCGGCGCGTCTGGCTGTCGTTCGTGAACGCAAAGATACGCGTGTGCTGGGGATGGCAGTTGGTCACGTAGTCCGCCATGTAGCCTCGACGCGTAATGACCATGATGCCGGCCGCCTTGAGCGACTCCGCGAGGTGCACCGCCGTCGCCGCGAGGTGCTGCTTCTCGTCGTTCAGTCGCAGTTTGCGCGTGAATTCGAGCCCGGTGAACGACTCGGTCGTCAGGGCGATCTCGACCAGTTGTTCGACGCAACGCACTGGATACTTGCCGATGGTCGTCTCACCAGAGAGCATCACCGCATCGACTTCCTCGTAGATCGCGTTGGCGACATCGGTAACTTCCGCCCGGGTAGGGATCGGGTTGGTGATCATCGACTCCAGCAAGTGGGTCGCGACGATCACACGCTTGCCATACTCGGCGCAAAGCTGCGCGATGCGTCGCTGTACGTTCGGCAGTTCGGCCACGTTGATTTCAACCCCAAGGTCCCCGCGCGCCACCATGATGCCGTCGACTTCCTGCAGGATCTCCTCGATGTTCTGGACACCTTGTTGGTCCTCGATCTTCGCGATGATCTTGGTCTTGCCGACCTTGTCGCCCATCAGTTCCTTCAGGTCGCGAATGTCTTTCGCTTCGCGCACAAACGACAGGGCAATGAAGTCGACATGCTCCTCGAGCCCGAACAGGATGTCGGCGCGATCTTTTTTGGTGATGGCAGGCAGGTTGACGCGAATACCGGGCAGGTTCACGTGACGCTTGCTCTTCAGGATGCCGCCGTCGATAACCTTGCACTTCATGATGCCGTCTGACTGCTTCTCCAGCACCTCGAGGTTGATAATCCCGTTGTCCACGGTGATCCGGTCACCCACGTTGACCTGGTCGATCAGCTCGTCGTAGTGAATGTGGAACGACGAGGCCTCGACGTCCACGGAATCGCGAACGCTGATCGAAATGATGGAGCCGTTGCGCAGCTCAAGTTCGGAAGCCAGGTCCCCGGTCCTGATTTCCGGCCCTTGCGTATCCAGGAGAACGGCGATGGGGTAGGGGATCTTTTTGTTGAGTGTCCTGACCGCCTTGATGACCTTCAGCGCCGACTCATGGTCGCCGTGCGACATGTTGAGTCGCACGATGTCCATACCGGCGTGCGCGAGTTTTTCCAGCATTGGAAAAGAGCTCGTCTTCGGGCCGATCGTACAAATGATTTTGGTCTTGCGCATGGTGTGGCGGCGTTCAAAAAGTCGCTAATGATACCGAATGCGCGCCACTTTGTATCGAGGCGATCGACCTTTGGATCATCGTCCCTTGAATTGAGGCGCCCGCTTCTCGACAAATGCACGGGCTGCCTCGCGATGGTCTTCCGTAAAACCGGTACGTGTCATGTGCCAGGCTTCAAGATCGAACACCTGCTCGAGCGTTCCCGATTCGGCGGCATTGAGGTTTTTCTTCATGTACTCGAATGCCACCCTTGGCCCGCTCGCGATGCGCGTCGCGAGTTCCATGGTCCGGGCTTCGAGTTCAGCGTCGGGCACGACATGGTTCAACATGCCGAGCGCGAGGGCCTTTCCGGCGTCCACACGTTCGGCGGTGAAGTAGAGTTCGCGCGCTTTCGCGCTTCCCACAATCTTCGTCAGGAAGTAGCTGCCGCCGAAGTCTCCGGAGAATCCGACATTGGCGAAAGCCGTGGTCAGCCGGCTCGTATCGGACGCCATCCGGATGTCGCAAGCCAGCGCCATGGCGAGGCCGGCACCGGCGGCGGGACCGCGCATCATCGCGATGGTCGGCTTCGGGCCCTGGTGAAGGAGCCGGGAGATCTCCATGCTCGCGCGAAGGTCATTGGCGCGCGCTTCCATCGAAGGTCCGCCGCCCGAACCGCTACTGGCTCCCTCATTGCGCGTCGCCATTCCCTTTACATCGCCGCCGGCGCAGAAGCCGCGACCGGCGCCGGTGAGGACAATCGCGCCGACGTCCCGATCGGCACCGAGCCTGGGCAACGATTCGAGCAGACCTTCCATCATTTCCTGGTTCAGGGCATTCAGGCTCTCGGGACGATTCATTGTCAGGATGGCCACACCGTTTTCTACCCGTTCGAGCAGCGCCTTGTCGCTCACAGTTTCCCTCTCATCAGTCAATTATCGATGTCGCTAGTCTAAACCAGTCGCCGGGGCAGGTATAATCGGCCCATGGATATCGTAGAAGCTCGATTGCGTTTCAAACCGGCCGTCACACAGATCGTCGAGCAGTGCAGCGTGACCGAGGATTTCGTCGACCGCGAGCGCTTCCGCGTTACGATTGCCACCGTGTGGGGCAACGCCGTGCTCGAACCCCAGAAGTCCGGCATCGTCGAATCCGACCTGCCCGTACTGCATGACTTCCTGAACGAGGAGATCGAGAAAATCCTGGGTGAGGGCCAGTCGATTACGTCGTGCTACGAGTACCTGATGAGCCGGCAGGGGGAAGAGTGCCTCGAACGGTTGCAGATCGGGGCGCGCCACCGCGAGTTCCTTCAATACTTCGGCCGGCTGATCCTGTCCCAGACGTCCTAGTCTTTGCTCCGCGTGAAGTGATCGACGACCAGCGAGCCTACAAGGTCACCTTCGACATTGACCGCTGTGCGGATCGTGTCGAGCGGACGCTCGACAACCAGCAGTATCGCGATCGCCTCGAGCGGTATACCCACTGCCAGGAGCACCATCTGCATGCCCGCCATCGACGCCGAGGGCATCCCCGGGGCACCGATCGATGAGACCATCGCCATCAGGAATACCGTGAATATCGCTGTGGTCGAGAGATCGATACCGAACAGGTAGGCCAGGAATACCGCGGCGATCGCTTCGAACAGCGCGGTGCCATCCATATTCATGGTCGCGCCCAGTGGCAGGACGAAACTCGCGACACTCGGGTTGACCTGCATCTCCTCGGTTGCCGTCTTCATCGTGACCGGCAAGGTCGCGGAACTCGATGACGTACTGAACGCAACCAGCATTGGCCGGGCAATTTGCGAGAGCAGGGTGATGGGTGATTTTCCTGTTGTGAGAAAACCGATCAGCGGCAATATCACCAGCCCGTGCAGCAGGGTCAGCGCCACGACCAGTCCGCCGAACTGGAGGAGCTGCTTCAACACCGATTCGGTCTGGCCCTCTCCAAGTGACAATTTCAGCGTGAAGTCGAACAGGATTGCGAAGATACCGATTGGCATCAACCGGATAATCCAGCCGAGCACCCGGTAGATAACACGGTTAATGTCATCGACCAGTTTGTAGACCGGGCTCGACTCGGGCAGCGCCAGCACGATCGCAATACCGATCAGGAACGCGTTGGTCACGATGCCGAGGATGTTCAGGTTCACCAGGGCGCTGAACGGGTTGGTAAAGGCGAGCCCGGCGAGTTGCGTGAGAACCCGCAGGATCGAGTCGTCTCCGGGGTTGATCATTCGCGCCGGTGCGTGCGACTGCGCCAGTTCCGGCGCCGTCGGAAACGCTGTCCACGGATGGATGAAGAACACGGCGATGAGCGCGAGCAGGATCGCGATCGACGTGGTGCCGAGATAGTAAGTGACCGTGACCCCGCCCAGGCGCCGAAGCCTGACGACGTTGCCGATCCCGATGATGCCGCCGATGAGCGAGAAGAAGATCATCGGGGCAATCAGCATACGGAGTGCTGAGAGAAACAGTGTCTTGAGGAAAACGATGAACTGGTACCCGGCTGGCGAGGGCGTTGCCAGCCAGGACTGATCCCCGAATGTGGCGGCGGCGGCAATACCGACAATGGCGGCCAACAGCACCTGGAATGTGATGTTTTTGAGAATCACGCGTCTGGAACAGCGGAGCGAGCGGCCATCTTAACAATAATTTGGTTAGAATGGCGCGATGGAGAAGACACTCGGTGATTTTGTCGTCGCGCTCCGCAAGGCCGACCTTGAGGTGTCGCCGGCGGAAACACTGGACGCGATGTACGCCCTCGAACTCATCGGGCTTGAAGATCGTCGCCTTCTGCGAGACACGCTCTCGATCATTCTCGCCAAGACACCGGAAGAGAAAGCGCAGTTCAACGTGTGTTTCGAGCGCTTCTTTTCCTTTCGTGCGTTCCAGCAGACCGGCAAGCAACCGTGGCAAGCGTCAACCGGCCCCGAGACGGGCGGAAGCGGACTGCCATCGGAAGAACATGCAGAAGAGACGGCGGAAGAACGCTCGTCACGCGGCAAGCGACGCCGCGACCGGGCCTCTGCACATCACAACTCGCGTCTCGGACACCTGCTGCTCACTGGCGAAGAAGCGGAACTTGCACTGCTCATGACGAATGCCGCCAAGGCCGTCAAGCTCGAGAACATCAAGACGCTTCGGGAACGAAGCCTTTATGCGAAACGCATACTGGTACACATGAGCATGCCGCTGCTCGAAGCGGAGATTGACCGGCTTAATCACCAGGAAGACGATCGCAGCAAGACGACTGCCGCGATGCTCGCACAGGCTCGCAACTACCTGACGGAGCAGGTTCGCGACTTTGTCGAGTCCCAATACCTGCTCATCGTCGACGGTACCGGCGATCGTTTCCTTGCCGATGCCGTCAGCCAGACCAAATTGACCAACATGCAGGTTTACTACTTCGACCACATTCGCCAGGCCGTCCGCAAACTGGCAAACCAACTGGCAAAACGGCACGCGAAAAGGAAGAAGCTCACCAATCGGGGACACCTGGATGTCCGCAAGACGCTCAGGAAGAACCTGCAGTTCGACGGCATGTTGTTCGACATCCAGTGGAAGCAGATCAGGCTCGAGCGCCCGAAGGTTTTCGTGCTGTGCGACGTCAGCGGCAGCGTCAAGAACGTTTCCCGTTTCCTGCTGACGTTCCTGTACAGCCTGAACGAGGTGCTCCCGAAGGTGCGCGCGTTCGCTTTTTCGAACGACCTGGGTGAGGTGACAGAACTCTTCGATCGCTACGGGCTCGATGAAGCGATCGAGATGAGTCTCGACGACTATGGAAAAGGATCGACAGACTATGGAAGGGCTTTCAACCGGTTCAAGGAGATCGCATTGTCGGACGTCGACAATCGATCCACCGTCATCATTCTCGGGGATGGAAGGAACAACTATTTCGCCACCGGTAGCGACGCACTCAAGCAGATATCCGGCAGGGCGCGCCAGGTCATCTGGCTCAATCCGGAGCCGCGGGATCGCTGGAGAGAAGGGGACGCCGAGATGAAGGCATATCTCCCGCACTGCGATCACGCCGAGGTCTGCAATTCGCTGGACGACCTCGAGCGTATGGTCAGCAGGGTCCTACGCTCCGCGCAGTAACCTGAATCGTGGCCCTGATCGTCCTCGCTGCACTGCTTGGTTGTCTTGCAGTGGCATTTGCGCTACTTGCGCGAGCCTATCGAAATGTCGTCGGGGAACTCGCCGCACATCAACGTTTCTATGCGACGCTCGCTACGCCGCACGCACGGATCAGTCTGCCCGGAGGCGGTGTCGATCGCTGCAACGAGGCGTTTGCCCACGCATTCGGCTACACGAGTCCGGCCGAGTGCCGCTCGCTCTGGACCGCGACCCGGCACTGGGATGCCGGCGATTTGTCCAGGAAGATCGATGTGCTCCACGCCGAGACCGGTACTGCCCCACAAGCACTGCCCGTCACGTTGCGCAATCGCGTCGAAACCATGTGCTTTATTCGTCTCGCCGGCGCAGCAGGCGAAGTGGGCGCCGGTATTGTCGACATCGCGCTCGAGCTTGCTGTACCCGTAAACCAGGAGCGGCGCGGCGCAGCAGGCACGTCCATGCGACCTGGCACCTTCGAGTCGCTACAGGCGATCCTGCCGGATGGCGTGATCGCTTTTGAGTTTGATGTCGCCTCTGGTCGCTTCGATGTCGGGCGTCGTCAAATGTTGGCCGCATTGGGCTACGAGGACCAGGAGTTGACGATCGATTTCTGGCTTGGACTGATGCCGGCCGATGCGCGCAGCAGTTTCACGCGAGCGTTGTACCAATTGCACGCCGCACCGGAGCAGGCGTTCCGCCTGGATTATCGCGTCGCAAGCCACGATGGAGTCGCGCATCGGGTAGAGACGGTGGGCGTGGTAACAGACCGACAGTTCGACAAGGTGATGCGCTTTCGCGGCCTGCACCGGTTTTCTGTTGAAACCGCCGGCGGCGAGAGTGATGAGCCCGAGCGCTTGCACGACCTCGCCAACAGGCTTGCCGCGATCGCGGGCTACGCGGAAATGCTGCGATCGACGTCGCCAACCGCCCGGCAGGATAAAATCGTCGCCGAACTGGTTGAGGCGACGCGCGAGGCAACCCAAGCTCTCCCGGGCAACCCCTATGCTTCACCGTCACAGATGATCGAACACATGGCGGAAGTGGTCGATGCAGAACTGATGAAGCGGGAGGTTCCGGCAACGGTAAGGGGCAACCTGGCCGACGTCGCCCGGGCAATCCGCATTGCCTGTGTTG
>JAGRIN010000190.1 GCA_020443245.1 Pseudomonadales bacterium | reverse complement strand
CCCGCGCCTGTTCGAAACGCCATACTATCTATACCTCCTGTATCGATGCGCCGTCAGGCGCCTGCCGTTCAAGTTTCTCGCCAAGGCGAACTACGCACTGGATCACGGTGAGATCGGTGTCGGTTCAAAGCTCGCGACCCAACATGCCTTCGCGCAGGACCGCTTCCTGCCCGCAGTGCTGATCACCGACGCGGTGAGTATTGAGGAGCGACACCGTATATCCCGGGACTTCGCCGCGCGCCATGGCTTCCCGCTGGTGCTGAAGCCCGACATCGGCAGCGTCGGCAAAGGTGTGACGAAGGTCAGGTCGGACGAGGAGCTGGTCTCGGCACTCGGCACCATTCGTGGCCCCTACATCCTGCAGGTCTTCTGCACCGGAAACGTCGAGTTCGGCGTCTTCTTCGTGCGGCACAACGGACAGCCCCGCATTACCGGGATCAACCGGAAGCACTTCCCGACGATTCTCGGCAACGGACGCGATTCGATCCAGGTTCTCGCCGAACGCCATTACCGCTTCACCTCGCACTGGCGCTTGTTCCTTGCCTCCCTCGACACCTCTCGGGTACCGGCCGCAGGTGAATCGGTCCAGCTCTCGTTTATCGGTTCGCACACAATGGGCTGCAAGTTTACCGACGACACGCACCGGAAGACGCCCGCACTGGAGCGCGCGATCTTCGAAATCTGTGACTCGCAGCCGGGATTCAATTTCGGTCGCCTGGACGTCAAGACCGATTCCGAAGCAGACTTCCTTGCCGGCAAGTTCTCGGTGATTGAGATAAATGGCATCGCATCGTTGCCGACGCAAATGTTCGATCCTGCCGGCAGCCTCGCCCATGCCTATCGGATCTTCCTGCACCACGGCTACCTGCTTGTCGAGATCGCGAACGAACATCGGGACAAGCCGATGCAGCTCGCATCGTGGAAAGAGATCGTCTCGCGCGTCCGAGCCAACCGCGCGATGCTCGAGGCGACGCACGAAGGCCTGATGACTGCGCCGGCTACGGTCACGACCGCGAAGTGACGAGTACCGTGCTCTCGGACAACATCTCCCTTGCATCAACATAGATGCAGATAAAGGTGGTGTTGAAAATCGGATCGATAATGGCCGTGTCGCTGATGCGGGCGCCAAGCTTGAGGTACCCGCGAAGCAAGGTTGGAATGTCCCGCGTCGCCTCATCGAAAGCCGGTACGTCTGACACGACATCCGGAATCCGCACGTAATTCGAAACGACCGGCGATGGACGCAACCGCTCCGGCGCCAGATTATGACGGTAGAGATAGGCGAGTACACCGGCGTGACGTGAGACGTCCGTACCGGGGAACGACGCGCAGCCGAGCATGACCTCGATCCGGTTGTCGACGATGAACTGCATCGCGTACTTCCAGATAAGCATGAGGATCAGGCCCTGGCGCGCGTTCGCATCGATGCAGAATCGACCCAGTTCCAGCATGGAGGTATACGCCGATCGAAGACCCGAAAGGTCGAACGCCTCTTCGGTGTAAAAATGCTGGCCCGATGTCAGCCTCAGGTTGCTGACAAGTCGCAGGGTCCCGAGCACGTTGACCGGCGATGAGTCCTTTTCGACAACGATGATGTGAAAGGCACGCTCATCCCACTGGTCTACATCGGCCTCGAGCTTGACCTTCTGGAGGTCCGGGCGTCCGCCCTTCTCCTGGTACATAACCCGGTATCGAAGCTTCTGCGCCGCCGCGACTTCCTCCGGCGTACGCGCGAGCCGCACTTCGTACTTGCCCGCCTGAACCGGTGCGATCGGCCTGATGCCGAAGTCGCCGGCGACGTCACTCTCGCCCTTGTAATATTCGCTCATGGCTCCTCGCCTCGCTCACCTTGCCTGAGTGGACGAACCAGCCGGCGGTTCGTTACAACGTCAGGACTTCAGTCGGTTCAGGGAGACAACGTAAACCGTCGTGTAGACCATGCCGATAATGAAACCGGGCGTGATCGTCGCCAGGATTTCAGGCGTCCCCGCAATGTAGTTAATAGTATACGCTGTCATGAAGAGCAGCACGGCCACGATGACGATCGTCAGGGGAACTTCATGCCCGGTTCGCGACAAACGGTCATGCAGGAACTCCATGATCCATGTCGTCGAGAACGTGAGCACCATGCTGTACGATCCTTGCACCAATCCCGAGCGCGCGCCTACTGAAACGCCGTGCGGTGAATTCACATAGAACGCCCAGCCTCCATAACCGACAAATCCCGCAAGGCCAGCAACCACACTTCGAACGAGACTTGACCCGGCGAGCCGACGAAACTCGCCGGTCACGCGGTGCGCCCTGGCTTTGGGACAACCTGTGACTGCCCGGCAAGCCCAGCCAGCAATCCACGCCGCACCGCGTCCTCGCAATGTGCGGCACACGCCTTGCGGGACTCGAAGTCGCCAATCGTGACCGGCTCGTGAAATGTCACCTGGACACCGGCAGCGCCAAGCCCGAGGGCGTTCAGGAAATGACCAAGAAACGTCATCGGCAGGTACCACGCGTAGTAATCGCGCTCTGCCTGGGACATCGGCTTTCCCCGATATTCGGTATAGGCGACCGACACCGGCTGGATCAGGACCGGCGGATCCATATCCGCCGCGGCGAAGAGTGAACTGCGAAATGGCTCGACGATATCGCCGGTGGTGCTGGTGCCCTCCGGGAAGAAAATGAGGCTCTTGTGATCGTTGAGGCGGCCCTGCATCACCTTGATCTGGTCTGCCGCTCGCCGGCTGTTACGTTCGAAAAAGAGCGTGTTCTGGAAATTCGCGAGCTTTCCGAACACCGGCCAGCCTGCCACTTCGGACTTTGCGATAAACGAGCCGGGCAGCACGGAACCCAATACGAACACATCGAGGTACGAGACATGATTGCAGACGTAGAGAACCGGCGCAGCGCGGCATAGTTCACCTGCATGGCTGACCTTGAGGTTGAAAAATCGTTTGACGCCACGGTGAAAGTACATCGGCAGGTTGTCGGCACCGGGCACGCGGAGCAGCCCTGCAACAAGGCGGACAGAGACCATGAACAGGATCCAGCCCACGAGGCCGGTCGCACAGGCTGCTATCTTGATGCGCGATGGACGCGCTCTTGATACAGCAGCGCGTGCCGCGATTTCAGCGGCGTCGCCGACGTAAGGCATCTCTCAGGAAGCCGTGGTCGCCTTTCGGCGCCCGCTCCGGTTGACCCAGTTCGCGTATTCAGCACGTTTGCGCGAATTCCAGGCCTCGTAAAGGGGCGCGGTCATTTCGTCCGCCTCGCGGAGCGCCTCCTCGCCGAGGAACGACGAAAGCTCCGCTTGCAGGTCGGCCTCGAAGTCGATCATCGCCTGCCTGCCACTGCTCGTCAGGCGAATGTCCTGCGCGCGACGGTCCTCGGCGCTTTCCTGGCGCTCGATGTACCCACGTTTCTCGAGGGTGTTGATCAGGGCCGTGATGCTCGGCTTCCTGATACTGCCTTCCATCGCGAGCTCGACCGCACGGCGCGAGCCTTTGGAAAGAAAATAGAGCATCCGGTACTGGCTGATCGACAACTCACTTTCCCGGGCTGCACGCTCGAGTTTGTGGTGAAGGTACAGCACGGTCCGCAGGAGGTTCTTCTCGTTCATGGTTGGGCGAGTTCCTGTAGCAATCGATGCAGTTTACCAAAATAATTTGGTTAACTACCCAAACCTGTAGTAACTTACCTTCACTTACAAGCAGCTACCAACCTGCAAAGGCGACTATTGTACGAGTGCTTCCAGTTGTGAACTCGGCAAGGTCGCCTGTTTTCTTTCAGGATTCCCCATTTTCCGTTTGCTCCGGCTGCTGCCCGGAGACCATCGGCCCAAACCGGTCTTTCGCGCGCCACAACATGATCGCGAGGACCAGGAAGGCCGCCCCTGCGATAGAGCCCGATAAAATTCCGCCGCCACGCGGATCTGTCAGCGCCCACACGAACATACCGATGGCAACCTGCCCCGCGTAAAGCGAGGCCCAGGGCCAGAGCCAGGTACGCCGCCGGAGAAATCCGTAGAAGCCCGCACCGTAGATGAACCAGTGTATCGGCTCGGTCAGCTTGGCGGCCCATCCGGTAAGCAGCAGGCCAAACCACACCTCCTGGTCCCGCTCGACCGGCTTCACGAACATGTCGTACGGCATGTAGACGAACGTCATGTACCCACAGAAGACAAACAGCAGGTTCATCCAGGCCGGACGCCCCGCGAAGGTCGCTTTCAATGTTTCCATGCTCGCCTCCTTATTCGAAACTGAAGTATTCATCCCAACGGCGATCCAGGATGGTGCACGCCTCATCCAGATCGACAACATGGAGCATGCCGTCGGCGTCTCGCTTCGCCAGCCCGAGCACCATTAGTTTCCGGAGCGCATCGTCAACCTCAAAGTCGAGGTGTGTCGCCCAGCGTTCGGCGAACCAGCGCTCAACTTCGCGGTCCAGCGCCTGCTCGTTCAACCTCTCGGTGGAGGTCAACAGGAAGTAGTACGCCAGGATCGCTTCCTTGCATTCTTCCTCTTCAGCATCGTCGATCAATCGATGGAACACGCCTGCGTTGTTGTCCAGGTTACGGAAGTAGAGGTTTTGCGTCAGTGCCTGCATGAACGTCAGCTTGCGCGTCTTGAAGTTGACGAACTGCTTCCAAATGAAACTCCCCAGCGCACCCAGTCCCGCAACGAGACCCAGGAGCGCGGCCTCATCCAGCTCCACTGGCTGGCTGCGAAGCCCGAGCCAGAAGCCGACCAGGGCACCAAGCAAAACGAGCGAGGTACCGAGCTTGGTCGTCAGCACGATGCCGCCGCCAAGCACTGCGGGAACACCGATCATCAACTTGTCTATGGCGCGCATGCCGACGCGGGTGTTCGGAAACAGCATCTCGACGTCGGCCTTGGGAACGTTCTGGAACAGCTTTAGCAGGGTCGAACCGGGCTTTTGCATCCGGAGGTCCGAATCGTCACGGAACCGGATATAGATGACGACGCGGTCGAAGTTGACGAACTCGATCTCTTTTCGATAAAGCCCGAAGTAGCGTCGAACGATTTCGGTACGCGTACTTTCGCCCCGCACGAACAGCAACACTTCTTCAAATGCGTCGAAGTCCACGTCAAGCTTGAGCCGGAACAGCGATGCCTCGTCGAACGCCTGCTGGAGGGCGTCATCACTCAGCTTCTCGTAATTCGCCTTGTCGAGCAGCAACGCCAGTTGGTCAACGAAACTGGTTTGGCCCGCACCGGTGAACACACCTACCTTTCTTGTGTCACGATCCGGATTCAGCGGCGCGTAGGCATCCTTCAGCGCCTCGAGATTATCGTGGTACTCGAAGTGAAAGACGCTCTGCAACAGACGGCAGACCTCACGAAAGCGCATTTGACCGCCGCCGCTCAGTCCTCCTGTCGCGATGCACATTTCGACAATGTCCCGCTTGCGGAAGGGAACAAAGCGTAGCGCTGGTCTTTTTCTTTCTCTGGTCCTGGCTTCCATGGCTGACGCATCGAACGACAATCGATTATTGCAGATTTCTGCATACATCGCGGGAATTCCGACAGCGCCGGGTCGCCACGTGCCTCGGCGCAGGCGATATGATTGAATCACCCACATCACTTTGCCACGGGAAGATCCATGTCATTCTACGAACCCACCGCCAATGCAGACGGCACCTACGAGACGCTTCTCATCGAGAAAGAGGGTGCGGTCGACATCGTCACGTTGAACCGCCCGGAATCGCTCAATTCGATGAGCCGGACGATGATGCTCGAACTCCAGCACTACTTTGGCAAGCTCTATACCGACCAGGACGTGCGAGTCGTATTGCTCACCGGCGCCGGTCGGGGTTTCTGCGCCGGGCTCGACCTCAAGGAAGACCGTTCAGACGAAGGCGGTGGCCCGGTCACAGGCCTGCGCGTCCAAAGACGCGTGAGCGAAATCATGATGCGCATGCGTCGCGCGCCACAGCCCATCATTTCACTCATCAACGGTCCCGCCAGTGGCGGCGGATTCGGGCTCGCGCTCGCGTCAGACATTCGTATCGCGACGCCATCGACCCGCATGAACGCCGCGTTCATTCGCATCGGGCTTTCGGCGTGTGACGTTGGCGTCAGTTACTTCCTGCCGCGCCTGGTCGGCAGTTCGGTGGCCTCGGAACTGCTTCTGACCGGCAACTTCATCGATGCCGAGCGCGCCCTGGCCCTGGGGCTCGTGTCCAGCGTCGAGAAACCGGAGGCGCTGATGGACGCCGGGCGCAAGATGGCTTCCGACATCCTTCGTAATTCACCGCTCGGTGTGCGGCTGACGAAGGATTGCCTGAACATGAGCATCGATGCACCCAGCCTCGATGCAGTGATCGCAATGGAAGACCGCCAGCAGATTCTCGTCGCACAGACAGGCGACATGCGCGAGGGTGTGGCGGCATTCATGGAAAAGCGGCCGCCATCGTACAAAGACGCATAGGCCACGCAAAAAAAAGCCGGGGCAACTGCCCCGGCCTTTCGCTTGTTGGCGGA
>JAGRIN010000189.1 GCA_020443245.1 Pseudomonadales bacterium | reverse complement strand
CGCCGGAGGTGGTGCTGTCTCGCCATAACGCGCTCACTGGTGGCGTGTCGACCGAGCTCATGCTCGCCGGGCTGATCAAGTCGATCGGCCCGGACATGACGAAGAAGATCCTCCCGTTCTCGCGTGAGCCCTACCTGAAGCCGCGTCCCGGCGTCGACCTGGACGATCTCGACATGTCGATCATGTCCGACTATGTCGCCTCGCGAACCGTGCCGGCGTTCGAAGCCTCTGATCTGCCCGGCCTCAAAACCGGCGCAAGCGGTCTCCACAAACTCAACGAAATCGTCAGCAAGGTGATGGACAATCCGTTCAACGCGTCGCTGGGCAGCAACAACTGGGTGATTGCGGGATCTCGTACAAAAAGCGGCAAACCGATGATGGCCAACGATCCGCATCGGAGCATCGAAAATCCGTCGCTGCGCTACATGGTTCACCTGAATGCACCCGGTTGGAATGTGATCGGCGCCGGCGAGCCTGTTCTTCCGGGCGTTTCGATCGGTCACAACGACCACGGTGCATGGGGGCTCACCGTGTTTCGGATCGATCAGGAGGACCTGTATGTCTATCGGACGAATCCCGACAACGCCAACCAGTACTGGTATCGCGGCGCCTGGCACGACATGGAAGTCGAGCACGGCACGGTCCACGTGAAAGGAAGCGCAGATCGGGCTATCACGCTGAAGTACACGGTTCATGGTCCCGTGCTGAAGGAAGAGCCCGAATCGCACAGGGCCTATGCGATGCGTGCGGTGTGGCTCGAGCAGGGCGCGGCACCTTATCTTGCGAGTTTGCGCATGGACCAGGCAGAGGACTGGGAGGCCTTCCGTGCGGCATGTGGTTACTCGGGGCTGCCGGGCGAGAACATGGTGTGGGCGGACCAGGCGGGCAACATCGGTTGGCAGTCCGTCGGCTTCACCCCGGTTCGATTCGGATGGGCGGGACGATTGCCGGTGCCCGGTAATGGTGACTACGAATGGCAGGGCATGGTGCCTATTACGGCGATGCCGCACCTCGAGAATCCCGCGTCGAGATTCTATGCGACAGCAAACAACGATAATGTGCCGGCAGGCTATCCCAATGTTTTCTCTGACTTCTACTCCGACCCCGCGCGTATTCATCGCATTGACGAAGTGTTGGAAGAGGCCAGTGCATTCACGATTACCGACTCGGAGCGACTCCAGTACGACACGAAGTCGATGACCGCGGCGGCGATTGTCCCGCATCTGCTCGAGCTCCGGATTCCGCGCAAGGCGCGATCGCTGCTGGCGTCATGGGACTTTCGCCTCGATCGCGACAGCAGTGCGGCGGCACTGTATGACCGATTCGAGGAGATCGTGCTCCAGCGTTTGAATGAACGTCTCGACCCCGGACGAAACGATATTGCACAGTCGACACTCGTGCAGTGGATCGAGACGCCACCCGAGTTTGTATTCGGCGACCGTCCCGCGCGAGCTCGCGATCGATTGTTGCGCGAGGCGCTGGATGATGCCGTAGAGAATCTCGAACAGGCTTTCGGTAAAGACCCGGCCAACTGGCGGTACGGTGCGACGCATACCGTGCAGATCGATCATCCCCTCGTCGATTTCGTGGATGAGTCGATGGCGTCGCGCCTCGCGGTCGGCCCACTGCCGCGGGGCGGCGCCGGCAACACGGTCAACGCCAATCACGGTAAGCAGCAACGTTCGGGCGCAAGCTTTCGCATCATCGTCGATACCGCAGACTGGGACGCGAGCGTCGGTACGAATACACCCGGGCAGTCCGGCGACCCGGCGAGCAAATACTACCGAAACCTGTTCGAGGCCTGGAACCGCGGTGAGTACTTTCCGATGTACTTCTCGCGACAACGCATCGAGCAGGTGACCGACAGCGTGACAAACCTGGTACCCGGGAACTGATTCAGGACGCGTGGCAGGCATCGTGCCACTTTCCAAGGGCAACAAGCGGTCGTACGATTCGGCGACGCGCAGGCAACAAGAGGGTAAGCCGTAAATGGCAAAGGCAGTAACTGGCGGCGAATTGGCGAACAGGGACGACGAGTCGCCGCTTTCATTCAAGACGAAGTTCTCTTTCGGCGTGGGTGCCATCGCAGAACTGATTGCGCTGACGTCGGTCGGCAGCTTTGCGATGTTCTATTACAACCAGGTGCTCGGACTTTCGGCCACCCTCGCAGGACTCGCGATCACGATGGGACTCGTGCTGGACGGAGTGACCGACCCGCTCATGGGCTCGATATCGGACCGGACGCGTTCACGGTTGGGACGTCGTCATCCTTATATGTTCGTCGCGCCGATCCCGGTCGGCATCTCGATCTTTGCCGTATTCAATCCACCGGAAATGCTGCCTGCCGTTTGGCTTTTTGCGTGGTTCAGTGGCTTCGTCATTCTCCTCAGGTTTTGCATGACCCTGTATCACGTGCCGCACCTTGCGCTCGGAGGTGAGCTGTCTTCGAGCTATACCGAGCGAACCCGGGTCATGAGCTACAACAACTTCTGCAGCTGGATCGGTGGCGCAGGGACGACCTGGATTGCCTACACCTTTTTCTTTCACGCGACGCCGGAGTTCGCGAGGGGACTGCTCAATCCCGATGCTTACGCGCCTTTCTCAGTCGTTGCTTCCATTACAGCCGTATTCGTATTGTTCGCATCAGCCTGGTTTACGCGCGACCAGATTCCTCGTTTGCCCAAACCCCCTTCGAACCTGCCACGTTACAGTCCGTTCGAATTCTTCCGCGACATGGGCAAGGCATTCTCGAACATGAACTACGTGTGGCTGCTGGTAGCGTTCTTCTTCCTCAGCCTCATGCTCGGCCTGCGCTCCGGGCTCGGCATTTACGTCAATACATTTTATTGGGAACTGACGTCGGAGCAGATCAGGCTGTTCGTGATCGGCAGTGCCTGTGGATACTTCACCGGGTTCTTCGCGTCCACCGGACTGCACGGACAGTTCGACAAGAAGCGCGTTATCGTGGTCACCGCCCTGTCGTTGTCGGTGATCCCGGCCATGCCGATCGTGCTTCGAATGATGGGCTACTTTCCCGAAAACCACACCGAGGCGCTGGTGCCGGCGCTGATTGCGTTTGCCGCGCTGTCCTCTGCAGCGGGCAGCATCCTGAACATCAGTGTGATGTCTGCGCTGGCCGATATCGCTGACGAAAATGAGGTTCGATACGGGCTCCGGCAGGAAGGCGTGCTTTACTCGACGCGCACGTTGTTTTCCAAGATCGACAACGCGATCGGGCACTTTTTTGCCGGCATAACGCTCGATTTGATCGGCTTTCCGGCGCGGGGCAGGTCGGGAGAGGTGCCCGATGACGTGCTGTGGCATCTCGGTCTCATCGACTCACCCCTTGCGATCATCCCGGGCGTGATTGCCGCGTTCTTCTATGGCAAGTATGCGATCGACCGTCGGGTTTACGAGGCCAACCGGTCGAGGCTTGTGGCATTGCGCGTGGAACGATTGCGCGACTGATGCCGGCCACTATCGGTCGAGACTGTAGAACTCGTCGTTGGGCCGCATTGCGCTGACGTTGGCGATGCGGTTCGACAGGGCAAAAAACGCCGCGATGCTCGTTATGTCCCAGATGTCGCTTTCATCGAATCCGTGCGAGTTGAGGATGGCGATGTCGTCCTCGCCGACTGCCTGCGCCGATTGCGAGACTTTCATGGCGAAGTCGAGCATCGCGCGCTGGCGCGTCGTAATGTCGGCCTTGCGATAGTTCGTGGCCACCTGGTCCGCGATGAGCGGGTTCTTTGCACGGATTCGCAAGATCGCACCGTGAGCGATCACGCAGTACTGGCATTCGTTTGCAGCGCTGGTCGCGACGACGATCATCTCCCTTTCGGCCTTCGACAGGTTGGACTCGCGTTCCATCAGCGCGTCGTGATAGGCAAAGAAAGCGCGAAACTCATCGGGGCGGTGAGCAAGCGCAAGGAAGACGTTGGGGATGAAACCGGAGCGCGCCTGGACGGCTTCAATGCGCTCGCGAATGTCGGCCGGCATTGTCGAAAGTTCAGGTACATCGAATCGACTGATTGGATGAGTCATATGTTCCCGCCTGGTCTATGGGTAGTAGAGCTTGCCGAACGTCTCACGCTCGACACGGCCATAATCGGTGGCGATGGTGCTCTCGACATCGAACAACATGGATTCGCGCCGAATCGGGTCGTAAGCCGGCCAGTGCGGTATGCCGGGATGGTTCGGGTCGCTGCCTCGCGCGAATGCGAGCCAGCATTCCGACATCTGCTCTGCCATAGCCTGCGGTCCCTCTCCGTCACCGACGAATCGGCGTGACGTGTCGACGTTGTCGAATACGAACGGAATCTCGAGAGCGTGAGGCGTACGGAGTGCACCGCGACGCGCGGTTGTCCTGTACCTCAGTGTGTACAGCCACACCGGGGCCCCTGCGCGCTGTGCCTTGCGTTCTGCAAGGACCAGGCTGTCGAGTGGATAACGACGCCTGCCGGTCGCGATGTACGCCAGCAGGTCAGAATTGTTCGCTTCAGGATAGTGCTGTCGATAGTTCGCGATGAATTCCCGGGCGCGATCCCCGACGAGCGAAGTGATGCGCGTCGCCAGTCTCTCGTCGCTGACTTCGTTGAGGTCCGGATCCCTGCCGAGCCAAAGCGTCGCTTCAGTCTGGTTCCACCCGATCATTACTGGAATGTCGTCGGAGATTGAAGGCGCCTCGGGGTCGAACGGGTGGTTCGGGAGAATGGTACCGTCGACGACGGCCGCGAGCGGTTGTGCGAGGCCTGGCTGTTCCTCTCGCGCGACCTGGGACAATACCCGCAGTTGCGCCTTCATCAGTCTTTCAAGCGGCATTGCCTGCAAGGACGCAAGGGTCGGCGCCGTTTCGCCCGCTTCCTCCAGTATTCGTCGTGTTACGTCTTTGGAGGCGTCGGCGTCGTTCATGAAGACGGCGGGGCCGCTCTGGATGACACCGCGGTGAAAAAGTCCCCGCGCGTCAGGCATTGCCAGCAGTGTCGAGACTTTCCTGCCGCCGCCCGATTCACCGAAGACGGTCACGTTGCCGGGATCACCACCGAATGCGGCGACATTGTCCTGCACCCACCTGAGTGCCGCAACGATGTCGAGCATGCCGAGATTGACGAGCGGTTCATCCGATTGCACGAAACCTTCGAGGTTCATGTACCCGAGCGCGCCGAGACGATGGTTCAGGGTAATGACAACGACATCGCCGCGTCGCGCGAGGCGTGTGCCGTCATAGATGATGCCGGACCCGGAACCGGACACGAAGCCGCCGCCGTGCAGCCAGACCAGTACTGGTCTCTTGCCGTTCATTGACGGCGTCCAGACATTGGCTCGCAGGCAATCTTCGCCCTCAATACCCAGCACCTGCACAGCAGCGTCGGAAGCGCGGGCCGGCTTGTCCGGGTCGCTCTGGGGTGAGTCGGGCCCGAACGCATCGGCGAGCCTGACACCCTCCCAGGGTTCGACCGGTTGTGGCGGCCGGAAGCGATTTGCGCCGCCGGTGTCGGCGCCGTATCGAATGCCTTTGAAGCAGTTGATGTCGTCTTGCCTGTCGCCTTGTACGATGCCGCCCGTGATACGTGCGATCGGCGCTTCAGCCATATCGGTCCCTCGTGTTTTTTCGGCAGACTATCACATCTTTCTCCGGCCCCGTCTCGTCGCAGCGCAGCATCCGGACTATCCCAAAATCGTTGCCAATCTTGTTGAAACGTGTTTCATTCCAAGAGGTCGATGAAGAGGGAACAATAATAATGACGACGCTCGCGCGAACATCCAGCCTTGTCTATTTCGGGCTGGGGAGCCTGCCATCCTCGATCAAGGGCAACCTGCTCGGTGCGCCGATCTTCTTCTACTACAACAACGTACTGGGGCTCGAGGCATGGCTCGTCAGTCTCGCGCTGTTTATCTCGCTCATCATCGATGCGATCAGCGATCCGCTTGTCGGCTATATGTCGGACTACACCTCGTCGCGCTGGGGCAGGCGCCATCCGTACATCTACGGTTCGTTGATTCCAGGCGTATTGTTTTACTGGGGACTGCCGAACATTCACTTCGGCGACAGCCAGGTCGTGCTGTTCGTACAACTACTGTTTCTTATGATCGGCCTGCGCCTCGCGTGGACGTTTTACCAGGTGCCGCGTGACGGACTCGGCGCAGAGATATCAAAGGACTATCGCCAACGCACGCAGCTCCATGGACTGAACAGTATGTTCGGCTGGATCGGCGGCGCGACGATTGCATACCTGACTTCTGCGGTATTCCTGGGCGACTCCTACAGCAATGCGAGCGGCTACTCCGAGCTGGCGTATTGGGGTGCCGGTGCGATCTTCGTGTTCGGCCTCATCTTCGCGATCGGCACCAGTCGGGAAATCCCGCGGCTGGAAGCGCCGAAGATACGCCCGCAAGCGCCGGGCCAGATACTGAAGGATATCCTCGAGACATTGAATCATCGTTCGTGGCTGATGCTGTTTTTCTCCGGCGTGGTGTACAGCGTGCAGATCGGCCTCACCAGCGGACTCACGTTTTACTTCAACAGCTATTTCTGGGACTGGAAGCCTTCCGAC
>JAGRIN010000018.1 GCA_020443245.1 Pseudomonadales bacterium | reverse complement strand
TACAGGGAACCGCTGACGATGACCTCTTCGATGCGGGGCCGTTCGATGTCGGGTCGAACCGCCGGGATTTCGTCCGCTTTTGCCTGGGCGGGTTGTTGGCGCATAACGACCCAGATGTCGTTGGGCTGCGATGCAAGAATGAGGTCGAACCCGGCCAGCGCGCGCCGGACTTTTTCGAGTGTGATTGGCTTCGTATTGTCGAACGTGACCTGGAACCGTGCGGGCACGAGATCGCTACTGTGAATGATTCGCAGGCCCGATGCATTGGCACGCTCGAGATACGCAGAAAGAGGGATCGTTTCGTCCGCCGCGAACACCGGCAGGGCGAAGCATGCCGGCAACAACAGAAGCAGTCGTCCCAGAGACGATAAACCCAACGACTTCCCTTAGGCCTGGAGATTTTTACTTGAGGATTGCGATGGTTCCCGGTTCGTCGTCGACGAGTTTGAAGTCAGTCGTTGCGAGCACTGCGCGTAATGACTCACGGGGCGTCAATCCTTCGATCGATCCGTGAAGTATAGTACGTTTCACCTCTTTCTCGGTATCAGGGGAGGCAAATCGGACAGGTTCGCCGGTTTCGCGTGATACCCAGCGGAGGAAGTCGGAGAGCGATGCGCCCTCGATACTGAATCCAGGTGCCGCGGCCTCGGCCCAGCGCCAGCTTTCGTCGTCCGCGGAAACCCTGGAGCGTGTCACGAGGTCGTTCGCGGTGATTTCGACGCGGGTCCCGGCGACGGCGTCATGTGTGGCGTCGCCGTCCTGCATCTGCACATGCCCATCCCGGACCTGGACTCGCCAGGCGTCCGGGTCGACCTTGACTTCGAACCGCGTGCCGATGTCGCGCGCGGTGCCGAACGGCGTTTCCACAACAAGCGCGGCGTTCGGGCTGGCATCGGTATCGACGTAGATCGTTCCCCGGTTCACGCGCAGCACACCGGCGGCGTCGACGTGGAGGCTGGTGTCGGCATTCATCCGAACGACGGCGCCACGATTCAGTTCGATCGAAAGCAGGTCGTCCTGGCCGGTGGTGACGGTTGCCGCCCCGAAACCGGTTCCGTCGATCGCTTCAGTCGAAGTTCCGTCGTCACCGACAATGCTTGTGTCGCCGTGTGAGGAGACGAGCACCATCGCGACGACAGGAGGCGTCGGGGTTGGCTTGTCGATCATCAGCACGACTGCAACGGCCACAATGAGTGACGCTGCCGCAGCGAAGTACGCCAGGCGGCGGCGCTTTCTTGCATGCACCTCTGCCTGCCACGCCTGCCTGACGTTGGCCCGGATCGTTTCGGCCATATCAGATGGCGGCGCTTGCCTGGGGCCAACGCGGCGGAGGAGGGCCTCGATGTCCTGTTCGTCCAGGTGTCTGTTGGGGTCGCTCACGATTTACTCTCCCTGGCCGGCAAGTTGCGGCGAAAGACTCACGATCGCATCGCGAAACGCGTTCCTGGCCCGTGCGAGCAGCGACTGGGCTGCGAGTTCGGTGACGCCGAGCCGTGTTGCGATTTCCGATACAGAAAAGCCCTCGATGTATTTCCATTCGAGCGCATTGCCGTAGTTCGAAGGCAGGCAGTCGAGCGTTTCCTGGATCAGGCGTGACATCTGTGTGCCGTGATACGACGCGTCGGGGTCATCGCCGGAAGTTGCCTCGAGTGACTCGAGAATGGGGCGAATGGCGTCGTCGTCCTGCGGCACCACGGGAACGGAACGGGACAGCTTTCGATAGTGCTTGTTGATCTCGTTGCGGCAGATCTGGCAAAGCCAAGTAAACATAGAAGCTTCTCCACGATAACTCGAGAGTCCCCGCACGGCGTTCATCAGTGTGGTCTGCACGATGTCGCGGGCCGCTTCCTCATCCGCTTCGAGCCGGGTCAAGGCAAAGCGGAACAAACGTGGGAAGAAGTCGTCGAAAAACGCGTTGAACTGGCGCTCGTCGCCTGCGATCAGGCTCCTCGCCAGCGCCAGGTCGGTTTCGTACGCCAATTGCGGTCCTCAGCTAGTTTGGTTCGTTAGAGCGAGGTTTCTTTAAAATCATTCGCAAACATGCCTTGCCACCGGGTGCCTGGAGGCAGTCCCGGTCCGCAACAAAGGTATCTTCGGCGACGCCAAGGGTGGAGAAAAAGCTGGCGCTCGTCGATGTGAACGTGATCGACAGGCCTGTGGGGGTAAATGTGACCGTCGCGAAACCCAATGCCCGGGAGATGAATCGATCCTCCGCGGGACTTGGCGCGAGCAGGGACCGTGTGTGGGCGCCCCCTCCGCCGGTGACGGTGTAGATGGGTTCACCGGGGAATTCCAGCAATTGCAGGTTATGGGAATGGCCTGCGGCATAAAGGTCGACGTTGAGTGCCTTGAGGGTCGGCAGGAGCGCGTTCAGCAGCCGGTGATCCTCGTGGTATTTCTCCGAACGCGTGCGGATGTTGTGGTGGCCGATGACGACACGCCAGACGGCGTCGGGTTTGCCTTCGAAGGCGCTCCTCAGGAAGGCGAGTTGTCCGTCGATCGGTGCTGTGGTGTCCAGCACCACCACCTTGACCAGCACCTTGTTGTCGGTGCCGCGCCCATGCCCGTGCAGGTAATACGCATTGGGCATGTTCCAGCGACCGGAACCCAGCGAGTCATTGCCATATTGCATTTGCGCGTCGATATTCCCGCCGTGGTCGTGATTGCCGAGGGCGGCGTAGAAATTGATTTGCGAAAGGCAAGGCGTGTCGTACATGGATTCGAACATATCGTCCCACAACGGGTCGTCGACGCTGGTCACGCCATCCGGATAAAAGTTGTCGCCGACGGTTTGGACGAAGAGGTCGCCGCCCAGCCGCCGGCATTCGGCTTCCATCATCGCGGCGACCCGGCGTTGGCGGTAATCGGCGGTGCCGTAATCGCCGAGCAGGAGCATCGACACAGACCCGGGGTCGTGGCCGGCCTCGAACGGCCGGGTGTCCTTGATCGGCAGGATCAGCATGACCGCGGAGGCGGCGAGCAGTACGCCGGCGAGTACCAGGGCCGTAATGGTCAGGATTCTTTGCATCGGCTTTCTTCCGTCGGGCATGGGTCAGGTATAGAACACGTGAGATGGCTCGAATTAGTGCATAGAATAGCAAGTTTGGTTTGGCGAATGGTTTTCGCAGAAGGGCTATCCAACAAGTGATGAGATTTGCGCTGAAACCCTGGCAGCTGGTCATCTTGACCAGTGTCTTTGTGACAATCACCGGCAACGCGACGTTCCTGTCAAAATTGACCGATGTGTATCCGCTCTCTCTTTCTTCAGCGGGATTCATCGCATCGACGCTGGTGGTCCTCTCGGCGCTCCTCGTCGTCCTCCTGATGCCCCTGGCCTTCGCGCCGACGGTGAGGCCCGCCATGATCTTCGTGATCGGTATTGCGGCGTTCGGCGGCTATTTCGAGGATACCTATGGCACGGTGATCGACACGATCATTATCCGCAGCCTGTTTGCCACGAATGCGGCCGAGGCAACGGACCTGGCCAACGTCTGGCTGTTTGTCAGGCTCTTCCTGTTCGGCGTGATACCGGCCGTGCTGGTTTGGCGTGTTCGAATTACCCCGGCCACCCTGCCGGTGCGGCTACGCCAGGATCTCGTTGCTGCAGTCACGTCGCTCGCCGTCGCGATCGGGACGTTGCTGCTCTTCAGCGCCAACTACACTTCTTTTTTCCGGGAACACAAGCCGGTTCGCTACTATGCCAATCCGCACTCCACGATTTATGCGATCGCGCAGACGGCGGCGGAAGTATTGCCGATGACGGAATCGGCAGGCGCGCGGGAAGCGATCCCGGCGCGAATTGAGCGAAGCCCGGGCCAGCTTCCACGCCTCGTGATTCTCGTGGTGGGAGAGGCAGTCAGGGCGGACCACTTCGGGTTGAACGGGTACGAGCGGAATACCACGCCGACACTGGCGGGCCTGCCGGTCTACAACTTCACCGACGTGTCGTCCTGCGGAACGGCCACGGCGATCTCGGTGCCGTGCATGTTCTCGCCGCTGGGTCGTGAGTCCTTCTCACTGTCGTCGGCTGCATCGCACGAGAACCTGCTCGACATCGTGAAACGCGCGGGCGTCGACGTGATGTGGCGCGACAACAACTCGGACTCGAAGGGTGTGGCCGACCGTGTCGAGGTCATAAGCTACCGCAACCCTGACGTGAATCCGGTCTGTGATCCCGAATGCCGGGATGTAGGCATGCTCTCCGACCTTCAGTCCTGGATCGACCAGCGAGCGGGTCGCGACCTGCTTGTGGTGCTCCACCAGATGGGCAACCACGGTCCCGCGTACTACAAGCGATATCCCGCAGACTGGGAAAAGTGGAAGCCGGTGTGTCACTCCAACGAGCTTTCGGAGTGTACCGACATGGAAATATCGAACGCGTATGACAACGCGATTCGTTACACCGACTATTTCCTGGGTGAGGTGATCGGATTGCTCTCCCGCAACGAGGCAACGCGCCAGACGGCGATGGTCTACCTGAGTGACCACGGTGAGTCGCTCGGTGAATACGGGCTCTACCTTCATGGCATGCCCTACAGCCTTGCGCCGCGCGCACAGACCTGGGTGCCGATGGTCATGTACTTCGGCCCCGACTTCGATGTGGACAGGCCGCAGGTGGAAGCGAACGAAGCCAGGCCCTGGTCCCAGGACAACCTGTTCCACACCGTCCTGGATCTCTTCGGCGTCGAGACGCCCGCGCTCGACCCTGCGATGAGCATGTTACGCTAGCCTCGTGTTGTCATTGGAGGATGGACCTTGAATCAATTCGAGTTGCCGGCGTTACCGGCTCAGCCGACCGGAACACCGTGGCCGACCGAGCAGTGGCCGAGGGCCGCGGCGAATCCGCACGACCCGGCAGAATTCGAGCGCCTTGCTGACGAGATATTCAATCTGTCCGGCGCACAGGGCGTCACTTACGCGCTGCTGGTCATCAAGTCAGGTGAACTGGTGTATGAGCGCTATAACGCCGGTGCCAACGGGTTCTACCTGCAGTACTCCTGGTCGATGGCGAAGAGCATTACGCAGGCGCTGGTCGGAATTCTTGTCAAGAAAGGCATGATCGACGTCCACGCCCCGGCGCCGGTGCCAGAGTGGCAGGGCGATGCGCGAAGTGAGATTACGCTGGACCAGTTGCTGCGAATGTCGAGCGGGCTCCGATTCAACGAGGACTATGTCGACGGGCAGGTGTCCGATGTGATCCCGATGCTCCAGTATGAAGGTCGCCACGACACCGGCGCGTTTGCGGCAGCGATGCCGCTCATCAGTACCCCCGGCAGCGTCTGGTCATACAGCAGCGGCACGACCAACATCATCTGCCGGATACTGAAGGATGTTGTCGGCGGCGGCGCATCCGGCATGTTGCGTTTCATGAACGATGAGTTGTTTGAACCGATCGGTATGCGAACCGCGACTCCGAAGTTCGATACGTCAGGCACCTTTATCGGCTCGTCGTACCTGCTCGCGAGTCCGCAGGATTTCGCTCGCTTCGGTCTTCTGTACCTGCGCGGTGGAACCTGGGATGGTCGTGAGATCGTGACGAGGGATTGGGTGGACTATGCGAGAACGCCCACCTATCGTGACGCCGAATTTTGTTATGGTGCGCAGTGGTGGATGAAACCGGATGAGCCGGGGATCTTCTACTGCAGTGGCTATGACGGCCAGCGCATCGCCTGCTTTCCCGACAAGGATCTCATCATCGTGCGGCTCGGACGGACGCCTGAGGGTGAGATCAAATACGTCTGGGATCGTGTCTGGGAGATCGCCCGGGGCTTCTGACGAGCCTTCTCTTGCGCGTCACGCGTCCAGTTTGTGCTGGACCCGCTCTGCGATGATGCGAATTTCTTCCGCCATCTTCATGGCGCGTGTCGTCACGAGGCTCGACTGCAGCGTCGACTTCGGTGGCTGTTCGGTGAACGCGATGAGTTGCGTACTCATCTCGGTCCACAGCGCATCAATGCGCTCGACATCGGCGACGACGCCGGAAGGACAACGGGATTTGACGGCCCGAAGTTCCTCGATTGCAGCCTTCGCCTCTGCGTTGTCTGCCGCGGTCGCCTGGATGCCACGTTGGCCCGCTTCCCTCGAAACCCTGCGCAGGACGCGGACAATCTCACGATTGTGTGCCTGCTGTGCGCTGCGGCGGCTGGCGACATAAACGAGTGAGCCGATTGCAAGCGCCGCGGCGACCGCGATGATAGAGATGATGGTTACGTTTGATTCCATGTGGCGTCGTCGGGCAGTCTGCCTCACTTGCCCTTGAAGTTGCCGTCCCTGCGCTCGGCGACCGCGCGTACACCTTCGGAATGATCCTCGGTTTGTTGCAACACGAACTGTTCGCGCCCTTCGATATCGGTGGCGGCCTTGACGTCATCGGCCAGCGCACCGCGCACCTGTTCGCGTACCGATACGACTGCAAGTGGCGCGTTCACGGCGATCTCCCGGGCGAGTTCTATTGCGGCTTCACGAACCTTCGCCGTGTCGGTGAACACATCGCCCAGTCCCCATGCATACGCAGTTTCGCCGTCGATGCGTCGTCCTGTCATAAACAGCAGGTTGGCCTTTTGCACGCCGATGAGGCGCGGCAGTGTATGGGTGAGTCCGAATCCCGGGGTGAAGCCGAGCTTGACGAAGTTCGCGGTCATTCGGGTGTCAGGGCAGAGAACGCGGAAGTCAGCCATGACCGCAAGGCCGAAGCCGCCGCCGACCGCGGCGCCCTGCACCGCAGCAATGACGGGCGTCTTCGATCGAAAGAGCCTGACCGCTTCGGTATACAGGGGATTGGGTGCATCTGCTGTCCGTGATGAGCGCTCTTCGCGCCCTGCGGCCGAGCCGAAGTTCGCGCCTGCGCAGAAGTGTTTGCCCTCGGAGCACAGGACGATGGCGCGGCCATCGGGGTCCGCATCGATGTCGTTGAAGCAGTCCGCCATGTCACGAATGAGCGCGTGGTCGAAGAAGTTGTTAGGCCCGCGCTTGATCTCGCACTGGACCACGTGTCCGGGAAGCTTCGTTACCGAAAGGTCGCCATACTGCTCTTTCATGGATCGCCTCGATGCTGGGAAGGGAGGGCGTCACTATAATCCATGCGAAAAAAAAGGGCGACCCGGGGTCGCCCTTATCTTACGGTCGTTCGATCACTCGAACTTGCGCGGTGTTGGCTGCGGGCCCTTCGGCCACTGGTCGAAGTGCTCAAGGACAGTCTTGCCGATATCGGCGACTTCCCACGGGCCTTCCTTGTTGTCACGCGATGCGAGCGTATGGGACTGCCATGACAGCAGCGTCACGTTGTTGCCCTGCACGAGGAAGGTGCGCCCTGTGACGTCTTTCGCGTCGTCAGAACCCAGCCACACTACCAGCGGGGAGACCTTGTTGGGCGAAAGCTGTTCTTCGATGCCTTCGGTCTGCGGGAAGATGTCTTCGGTCATGCGAGAGTACGCTGCGGGCGCGAGAACATTCACGCGAATGCCGTACTTCAGGCCTTCCTGGAACAGGCAGCGGGCGAGACCGGCGATACCGGCTTTCGCCGCACCATAGTTGGTCTGTCCGAAGTTGCCGATCAGGCCGGATGTCGAACTCGTGACAACGATGCTGCCACCCGAGCCTTGCTCGAGCATCTGGTCGTAGGCGGCCTTCACGGTGAGATACGTACCGCGGAGGTGAACGTCGATGACGATATCCCACATATCGTTGGTCATGTTCTTGAATGACTTGTCGCGGAGGATGCCGGCGTTCGCGATAAAGAAATCGATCTTGCCGAAGTTGTCCACTGCGGCCTTGATCATGGCTTTCGCGTCGTCCTCGTTGGAAACGCTGCCGTAGTTGGCGACGGCCTTGCCGCCTGCTGCCTTGATCTTGTCGACAACCTGGTCTGCCATGTTGTGACCGGAGCCGGAGCCATCGCGCGATCCACCCAGGTCATTTACGACGACGGAAGCGCCCTCTTTGGCGAGAAGCAGCGCGTGGGCTTCACCCAGTCCGCCCCCGGCGCCCGTGACGACAGCTACCTTACCGTCCAATAAACCCATAGCATTGCTCCTTCTTAAATGATATTTCGGGTACTGAAAAGAGGCGCCAAGTAAAGCATATCGAGCATTTCACTTCCACCAAGGAGGCACCATGGAGTTCTGGACACTGGGTACGAGTTCGCCGACGCAGGCGGCCGGTGCCGCGCAACGCGCCGAGGAGGCAGGTTGGGACGGCATGCTTGTCGTCGACTCCCAGAATCTTTCCGGTGACTCGTACGTCGCGCTCACATCGATGGCGCTCGCGACGACGAAAATCGGCCTCGGAACCGGTGTGACGAATCCGGTCACGAGACACCCGGCGGTGACGGCGAGCGCGATTGCGAGCCTCCAGAGGATTTCGGGCGGGCGGATGGTGCTCGGTATCGGTCGGGGCGACTCGGCGCTCGCGCACCTCGGTAAGGCCCCGGCGGGGGTGGGCACGTTTGCCCGATACCTCGAGGTGTTGCAGGCATATTTGCGCGGCGAGGATGTGCCGTTCGAGCGTCTCGGGTTCGCTGAACAGATGGCGCCGGACGTGGCAACGCTGGGTCTCCACGATACGCCGGACGCCAGCCGGCTGCGCTGGCTGAACGAGCGCGATACCAAAGTCCCGGTTGAAGTCGCCTCGACCGGTCCGCGCGTGATAGAGGCCGCGGCGCGCCATAGTGAACGCGTCATGCTGGCCCTCGGCGCAGACCCGGCGCGCGTGTCCTGGGGTGTCGAGGCGGCGCAAGCGGCGGCCCGCAAGGCGGGCCGCAGCATACGCCTTGGCGCATTCGTGAATCTCGCGTGCCATCAGGATGTCGAGGTTGCGAGGAAACTCGTGCAGGGTGGACTCACAACCTTTGCACGATTCTCTGTCATGCACGGAGAAGTGCGGGGGACGGTTTCGGATAGCCAGAAGCAGGTCCTCGCAGCCCTTCACGACGAGTACGACATGAACCAGCACACACGTGCGGATTCGAGGCAGGCCGGTGTGCTCACGCCCGAGTTCATCGATGAGTATGCCATTGTCGGACCGCCCGGCCATTGCATCGACCGGATCAGGGCGCTTGCGCAGCTCGGCATCGACAAGCTGACGGTGATCGGTCCTACCGCGGGAGTTGGCGCGCAAGCGGCGCGCGAGGCGGGCCAGTTGCTGGTGACCGAAGTGCTGCCTGCCTTTCGAGGGGCGTGAAGGTCAGTCGAACGAGTAGCTGTGGCCCTGCTCGGCCCAGCCCATGAAGCCGTTGTCGAGTCCGTACTGGCGGAATTTCTGCCACTCGTCTCCGTAGTGCATCAGCATCGTTTTCGCCTTGAGGCGATCCGGCAGGGTGACAAGTTCGTCCAGCGAGGCGTGGACACCGCCGCGGAACAACTGGCAGTCGTGGAAGATCACGTCGAAATCGTACACATCGTCGAACGTTTCCAGCAGGTCCCGATCGAATCGCGTGTCGGAGGTGAACAGCACGCGATCGTCGAGTATGACGCCGCAACTCCATTGCGAGTCCGCCCAACTCTTCGATGTGTCGGGGAAGTGCATCGTCCGCGGCATCTTGATATCGATATCACCGAGCCGCGCGTGCCAGGTTTCGCGCGGCGCGCCCTCGAGTCGTTCCGGGCGGATGATCTGCCACAGGTCGGCGAAGGTCAGTGGGGACATCTCGGACCGTTCGGACCCACCACGCAGGGATTGATCCCAGAGAATCTCCTCGTACTCCTCGTTGATGATCATCGTGGGCTTGCGATGTTCCACGAATCTCGCATGGAGCTGGACTTCTTCCAGCCCGCCGATATGGTCGGCGTGACTGTGCGTGATCAGGAAGTTCTGGATCCGCGAGATGGGGAGGCCGATTTCGTGCAGCGACTGTGAGCATTTGGTGCCGCAATCGACGAGCAGGTGCGCGTCGCCCTTTGTGACGACGAGGTTGTTCTGGTTCAGCGTCTTGGCGAAAGCGGCGCCAGTGCCGATGAAATAAAGCTCGAGTTGTCCCGGGTTGGACAGGGAGAGCTGGCTTGTCGGGCGCGAAGCGATTCTCATTGCGTTATTCTGCGTATTGTTTCGCCTTTGGCCAGTCGTTTTTTGTGAACCGGATCACACTTTTGGCTTCGTCGAGGCGGATCGACTCGGTAAAACAGGAAATATTTGTGCGAATTCCAGACAGTTCGGAATACATCGTCATCGGCGCGGGTTCAGCCGGGTGCGTGATGGCGACCCGATTGGCGCAGGCCGGGCACGACGTTGTGCTGGTAGAGGCGGGGCCAAGGGACCATCCACTCGACTACAGGGTACATATGCCCGCCGCGCTGAGCCACGTGCTCGCCTCACACACCTATAACTGGCATTACGAGACCGAGGCGGAGCCCGGGATGCAGGACCGGAGGCTCTTTTGCCCTCGCGGCAGGACCCTCGGGGGTTCATCCTCCATCAACGGGATGATTTTCGTGCGCGGTAATGCGGCGGATTTCGATCGCTGGGCATCGCTTTCGGGATATTCAAACTGGGACTATGCATCGTGCCTGCCCTATTTCAAACGCTCGGAGCATGCGCCGTTCGGGAATGCGCGATATCGCGGCGTCGGCGGTCCCATGCGCTTGTCGAGAGGCGACCTTGCCAATCCGCTGTTCGGTGCGTTCCTCGAGGCCGGCGTATCCGCAGGATACGCCTTGCGGGACGATTTGAACGGTGAATACCAGGAAGGCGTGGGTGCGTTCGACCGCACGATTTACCGCGGCGCGCGTTGGAGTACGTCGCGCGGCTACCTGGACAGGGTTCGCGACGCCTCGAACCTCAAAATCGTCACCGGGCGCCAGGTTGCCAGACTGCTGTTCGAGGGGGACCGCGCCACCGGCGTCGAGTTCGAGGGCGATGGCACTCGCATCATGGCGGGCAGGGAGATCATTGTGAGCGCGGGCGCGATCAATTCGCCCTGGTTGCTCCTGCGTTCGGGTATCGGCGCCGCGGACGAGCTTGCAAAGCACGGCATTGCTTGCATCGCTGACCTGCCGGGCGTCGGCAAGCACCTGCAGGATCACCTGGAAGTCTACGTGCAAGTGGCGTGTCGGCGGCCCGTTTCCCTGTACCCGGCGCTCAAGTGGTACAACCAGGCGTGGATCGGTCCGCTCTGGTACCTGGCTCGCAAAGGGCCGGGCGCGACAAACCACTTCGAGACCGGCGGATTCATCCGCAGCGACGAGTCGGTCGATTATCCGGACCTGCAGCTTCACTTCCTGCCGGTAGCGATGAAGTACGACGGAACGGGAACCGCAGGACGACACGGTTACCAGGTGCATGTCGGACCGATGAAGCCGACAAGTCGGGGCGATGTGACGCTCGACCCGCGAGATCCTCGCCGTCCACCGCGCATCCGCTTCAATTACGCGGCGACCGAAGCGGACCGGGTGGCCATGAGACGGGGCATACGTCTCGTGCGGGAGATCCTCGCACAGCCGGCCTTCACGCCGTTCGATGACGCGGAACTGATGCCGGGTGACGATGTGAGAACGGACAGCGAGATCGACGCGTTTGTCTCGCGCTACGGAGAGAGTGCCTATCACCCTTGCGGTACCTGCCGTATGGGGACCGGCGACGAGGCGGTGGTCGACGATGCCGGGCGCGTCCATGGCACAACGGGACTACGTGTCGTCGACGCTTCCATCATGCCCGAGATTACGAACGGAAACCTCAACGCGCCGGTTATTATGCTGGCAGAGAAAATTGCCAACACAATGGCGCAACCCTGAGAGAGACCATCATGAAACTTTACGATTATCCTGGCGCCCCGAATCCGCGACGCGTCAAAATCTTCCTTGCGGAGAAGGGCGTTGATGTGGAAATCGTGCGCTGCGACCTGCGCAAGGGCGAACACAAGACGCCCGAATTCCTGAAGAAGAATCCGAGCGGCAAGATTCCCGTTCTCGAACTGGACGACTCTCGCACCATCTCCGAGTCGGTAGCGATCTGCCGCTACATCGAGGCGATCCATCCCGAGCCTAACCTGTTCGGTGCGGATCCGTACGAGCTCGGGTACATCGAGTCACGCAATCGGCAGATTGAGCTGGAACTCTGGACGCAAATCAGCACGTCCTGGGTAAACGGGCCGGTGGTTGGCAGGATGGGACGCGTAGAGCAGATCCCGGAGGCCAAGGCGGCGAGCGATCGAAACGTGAATCGCTACTATGAGCGTCTCGACAAGGAGTTCGAAGAGAACGAGTTCGTGGCGGGAAAACGCTTTTCGGTGGCCGATATCACGTTGCTCTCGGGCGTCGACTTTGCCTCGGAACTCGTGGGACTGCGACCTGACGACGGTCTCTCCAACTTGTGGCGGTGGCATGAACAGGTCAGCGCGCGCCCGTCGGCGAAGGCGTGATCACTCGCAAAGCTTGTTCGTATCGCGGAGCCAGCGCGTGCCGTTGAGCAGGAGTTTGTCGCCGTCGCGTGACAATGTATAGGTCAGGGTCTCGTAGCCCGGGCCTTGTTCCTGCCAGTCGAACCCCGGTCCCGAACCCGTGAGCGATGCACCCGGACCGTATTTCAGTACGAGTTGACCTGCGCCGTCGAGCGTGCCGTCGGCTCGCCACTCACCGTTTCCGTTACCCTGGCTTGCGAGGCTTGCGCCACCGCCGAACCCGCCGCTCTCTGTGGCGCGCACGAAAGTGCCGTTGCTGCAGAGCCAGATCTCCTCTTTCTCGCGGTATCCGCTCGTGGTGTAGAACCTGACGATGTACCGCCCGCGCATATAGTCCGACCAGTTCCCGGCATCCGCCGCTTGCGCGGGTTGCTGCACTACCTTCTCGAACGCCAGGCTTTCAGAGAGTGCCTTCGTGCCTTCCCACGCCTTCTCGATATGTGATTTTTCCGCAATGACGACCAGCATGACGCCGAGGCCGTTGGTGCCGACCGTGGCTCGCGCGCGGCCCAGCAGTGCATCGTTCACGCTGATCGTATAGTGGTTGTCGATATGTCCGTCTGCCGCCGTCGGTTTGGCGACCGGCGTCAGCACGACATTGTTGGCGAGGGTCAGCGGCTTGGACATCTCGGCCAATACCTCTTGCTCACTCGCGGGTTGGGTAATCACGAACATGTTGGCTTGCGCCTCGTCGGAACCCATGACAAACACCGGCGAATCGGGCGGCAGCGCGCCTTGCCACCCGGGTGGAATCGTTAGCGTGAGACCGACGGCGCCCGCATGCACAACGGTGCCTGCACCGTAGAGCTGGTTGGCGACGAGTTCCTCCGCGTGTGCAGTAATGCCGCCAACAAGCGCAAGCACCATGCCGATGATCAGTCTGGTCATTGACGGTTACTCCAGCACAGCCTCGTCGCCCATCACGATCTCGCCGGGTGATAAGACCTCGGCATAGATGCCGAGATTCTGGTTTGTCGTGCCGACCAGCGTCCGCATGATGCCGGGATCCTTCGGCAGATCGTCGAACCCGACGGTCGTCATGACACATCTCGGGCACATGACGTCGAGGCTGAGCACGACATCGCCGATCCTCAGCCGGCGACCGGTCCACGCCGCTTCGACAAATCCGCTTTGGTCCGTATCAAGCAGGATGTTGGGCCGAAAGCGTCTCACGTCTATCGCCGATGCCGGTGCAGCCTTGGCAAGTGCGTCCAGCGAGGACCGGGTCATCACCAGCACAGGGTAGCAGTCGAAGAAGGTTCCGGGCGGCGTGGCGAACTCTGCGACGCGGGCAGGAAAACCCGAGGTGTCGGGCAGTGGCTCACCGTCGACGAGTCCGAGAATCGCGCGCGTTTCTTCCAGCGAACGGCGTTCGTGACGTCGGTAGAATTCGAGATCGCTGTCAGGTGCAAGTGAGGTCAGGTCGAGCGTTTTGCCAACGACCTCGCTGATGCGAGCCGAGGCGGTGGAATCGTTCGCGGTGAACGATTGCCCGTCCGCGAGCGTGATAGTCGGTGGATTGTTCGGACCTTGGGTGTATGCCGCACGCATGCCCATAAGTGCGGGGAATTTCTTTGCATTACGCGTATTGTCCCCGTCCCGAAGTGCCCACGCGCGATCACCGACGAAGCCCTTGTTGGTGACCCGGATGCGTTCCAGGGACTCGCCACCCATCGACTTGACGGGGTATCGCCACAACCCGCTGACTTCCATAAGTGTCCTGGCCCGTTACCCAGCACAGACCTTACCATATCGTCCAAATGGCTTTAATCCCGCCAGGACAGGGTGTAACATCGTTCCCCCACTCCCGAGGAAGACGCGCGTGGCGCCGGCTCTCACCAGACACGCCCAGGACGATGACGACGGGGTCAGGGTGCTCATCCTGAGGGCGCTGGAAGTCATCCGTTCTGACAACTTTGAAGAGTATTTCGATCTCTTCACCGACGACGCGATCTGGATGATGCCCTCCAGCTACCGTGACGTTCGCAAGGAAGAAGCCAGGTCCTTCTACGGTTTCACGCGCAAGTTTCGTTTCGACCAGACAAGTTCGATCGAAGAACTGGTGATCGAAGGAAACTGGGCATTCGTGCGGCTCAGTTTTGACGGCTACCTGAAGGCGAAAGGCGACGATGTGTCCCCGCCGCTTCGATCGGTCAGCCGGCACATCTGGATTCTGCAGCGTCAACATGGCAACGAGTGGAAGATTGCCCGTGACATCTGGAACAACCCCAGGGACCCGCGTTGAGCAGCGACGCCGAGATCTACGATTTTGCCGTCGGCCAGACCGACCCCGAGACTTTCCCGGTTGAAGCATTCAAGGCAGCCGCCTTGCGCGCGATCGAAAACGAACACGACGCCTTCAACAAGTATCCCGGTTCGCTTGGCCATGCGGGCCTTCGGCGGCTGATGGCAGAACGTGAGAGCGTGCGTGAGGGTTACCCGGTGTCGCCGGAACAGCTCGCGTTGACTAACGGTTCCATGCAGGCGGTCACGCTGGTCGGGCAGGCGTTGCGAACCGGCGGTGACGATTACGTGATCACCGAAGAGTTCACCTATTCAGGCACGATCGCCGCCTACAAGGGCATCGGCCTCAAACTCGTCGGCATTCCGATGGACGAGCAGGGCATGCGTATGGACAAGCTTGCGCAAACCCTTCACGAGATGTCTGCACGAGGCACCTTGCCGCGATTTATCTATACGCTGACGACTTACCAGAATCCGACCGGCACGGTGATGCCGATCGAACGCAAGCGCGAACTGCTCTCGCTGGCGGAGCGATTCGATGTGCCGGTTGTCGAGGACAACTGCTACGGCGACGTGCACTTTGAAGGCGAGAAGGTGCCCTCGCTGTTCGCGATGGACGAGAATCCCCGGCACATCTATATCGGATCGCTTTCAAAGATACTGGCGCCCGGAGTTCGCCTCGGTTACCTCTACGCCCGCGAGCCCATGCTGGGCAAGATCGTGTCGAAGCGATTCGACGCAGGCAGCAATTACTTCGCGGCCGCAGTTGTAGCGGAGTACTACAAGGACGGTATCTGGCAGCACTGCGAGGAGACGAACCCGTCGCTGAAACACAAGCGCGATTTGTTGGTAGCGGGTCTCCAGGCGGAACTGGACGATATCTGCGTCTGGTCCAACCCGGTCGGTGGTCTCTTTTTGTGGTTGCGTGTCCCTGACGATACTGACATGGCGAAGCTCACGCGCCTCGCCAATGACCGTGGGTTTTTCTTTGCGGCGGGCGCAGGCTTCCATGTCGACTACAAGGCGGTTCCCTATATTCGCCTCGCGTTCGGCCATGTGCCGGATGAGTTGATCGTCCGCGGCGTGCCGGTACTCGCGCGAGCGATCCGGGAAGCACGAACCAGCAACGAGCCGCGTTCGTTCTCCACACTGTTCGAGTGACTACAGGTTCAGCAGTATCGCTGAGACCAGGACGACCAGAATGAACAGTCGGCGGATCCAGGTGTTGCCGACCCTGACCGCTGCGAGCGATCCAGCGTATCCCCCCAGGAACTTGCCCGCCATCAGCACCACGCCGACCCACCAGTCGATCGCGTCGTTGTAGCCGAAGATGAGCATCCCGGCCCCGCCGATTGCGAGGCCGATCAGCGACAGTAATGCCGCACTTTCCAGAAACTCCTTCTTGAATATGAACAGCAGTACGGCGCTACCGAGACTGATCACGCCGGCCCCGATCAGCGTGCCCCACAGCCCGACGAAGAAAAACAGTGCATGCCCGAGCACAACGCGCGACGTCGACAGTTTGCCGTCCTGCTGTGTGCCAACCGCGGGCCGCGCAACGAGAAACACCAGCATGACAACGAGCATGACGCCGAGTACCCGGCGCATCACCTCCTGGTCTATCGCGAGCAGCAGGTGGGCGCCGACAACCGCTTCCGCTGCCGAGATGGCAGAGAGTCGAAAACCGAGCGCCAGGTCGAGTCGGTTTGTCTTTCGAAACCCGACGAGACCACCGAGGCGCCCGCCCAGCATGGCGAACAGGTCGGTCGCAATCGCAGCCTGCGGCGGCAGCCCCAGGAAGATCAGGCCCGGGGTGGTAATCAGCCCGACGCCGCCGGTTGCGACGAACATGAAGGTTGCAACCATACCGAGCAAGAAGGCGATACCGAGTTGCAGGACGTCCACTCGGGTTCAGGCTTCGTTCGTAGCGATCTGTCTTACTTCTCGCTGGCTCGACGCGATCATGAGAATGATCGCGAGGTAACAGGTGACGCCGATCGCGACCGCAACGGGCGTTGAGGTCACCGACGCGATTGTGCCGGCCATCAGCCCGCCCAGCGGCATAAGGCTGTAGGTGATGCCGTGGAAACCCATGACACGCCCGCGCAAGGCATCCGGTACGCGAAGCTGCAGCACCGTCATTGAGCAGATCATGAAGATCGAACTGAAGAACGAGGCGCTGAACACTGAAACCAGCGCGAGCGGGTAGGCGAAGGGAATGGCGCCTGCCTGTGCGGTGACGAGGCAGAAGGCGTAGATGCACAGACCCGAGGCTGCGGCGGCGGACAGGATCACTGCGCCAAGACGCCTCGATTCCTGCAGCGATCCGACGGCGATCGTTCCGGCGACGCTGCCCACCCCTGTCGCCGATATCAGGTAGCCGTAGCTCGCCTCATTGCCGCCGAGGAGTGCAGCGAACGCGGGCATCAACTGCATGTGCGTATTGGCGAAAAACATGCCGGCGTAGGACAAGGAGATGAGCACCAAAAAGACCCGGTTGGTTGCGATGTAGGAAAGGCCCTCTGCAACCTGGCTCAGGGTAGACCCGTTCACCGCCGGCCTCGGCAAGTCGACGCGAAGGCGTGCAATCACGCCGAACATGGTGAAGAACCCGGCGGCGCACAGCGCGAAGACGACCCACGTGTCCGCCCACGCAATGATGAGACCGCCAATGGCAGGCATGACCATCCGGCAGCTTTGCCAGATGATGGAATTCAGGGCGACTGCGCTCATCATGTCGTCGCGTTCGATGAGGTGAGGGAAGACCGACTGGCGAGTCGGCCAGTCGAAGCCCGAGGTGAACGAGATAACGCCTGCAATGGCGATGACATGCCATGCCTGCACCGTGCCCGTCATGT
>JAGRIN010000188.1 GCA_020443245.1 Pseudomonadales bacterium | reverse complement strand
AACAACGTCGATTGAGCGCGCGGTCGCGCTCACTTACCTGGGCAGGGCCAGTGAGGCGATCGCGTTGCTGGGCGAAGGGGTCGACCAGCCCGCCGATCGCGCGTTCGTCTACTATCGCTACGCGAGCCAGACCGACGACGCCGCACTCTTCCACAAGGCGCTCGAGGCCTATCGACTTGCCCGTGACTCCCGCGGCATCGGCGATACGTTGTTCAGCCTCGCCAAATTGAGTCGTGAGAACGGCGACACGGGCGAGGCCCGCCACTACGCGCAGCGCGCCATCCACGCCCTGTCCGCGAGTGGGGATACGGCACGCGCCGACACCATCAAGGCATGGCTGGACGCCCAATGATGCGCCTTATCGAGAGTGTCGGGAGATTTCCACGTGAATTCCTGGCCTACATTCTCGATATCATCGGCCTCATCTCTATCGCACTCGAAGCCACAAGGGACTTGCTGGAGCCAAAGCGCCGCCAGATTTTCCTGAACCTCTTTGTAAGGCAGCTATACAACACCGGCGTCCGTGCCCTGTACATCAACGGGATGATCGCGATTTTCATCGGTGCCCTCCTCATGTCGCGACTCTTCGACTACATTCCACACCAGGTGCTGTCCCAGCAATACGGCTACCTGTTCGTGGTCATTATCTTTCGCGAACTCGGCCCGCTGATCTCGGGGATCATCCTGATCGCCCGATCGGCGACGGCAATCACCTCGGAAATCGGCTTTCTGCGCATGACGCGCGAGTTCCAGGTGCTGCATGGCCTCGGCATCAGTCCGGTGTTCATGTTCCTGCTACCGGTCTTTTTCTCGTTTCCGATCTCGCTCTTTTTGATGTTCATCTACTTCGATTTCGTCTGCATTCTCTCCGCCTACGTGTTCATCTGGCTGTCCGACCCCGGGCTCAGCTTCTACACTTTCCTGTTCAGCATACTGAACCAGATTTCCTGGAACGAGATCGCCATCAACGCCGTCAAGGCGCTGCTCGGCGGGATGATGATCGGCATTATCTCGATTCACTTCGGGGCACGTGACTCGGACAGCTTCGACGATGTCTCCCAGTCGATCTCCGATTCCACGACGTCCCAGCTCATGGCGTTCTTTCTTATCAACATCGTGCTTTCCCTGCTCGCGTATACCCAGTAGCCATGGCCGTTACCGTCAAGGACCTGCGCATCGAATTTCCCGACAAGCTCGTATTCGAGGACGTAAACCTGTCGCTTGACGACAATGAGATTGTGGCGATCCGGACCCGGGTGCTCGATGGCGGCACCAGCCTGCTGAAGGGTATCGCCGGGTTCATGAACAACGTCGCCGGCGAGGTGGAATACCTCGGCGTCAACCTGCTGCGCAATCCGCCGGCACATGTTCTGTTCAAGGTCGGTTTCGTGTACGAGAATCACGGCCTGATCAGCCTCTACAACGTCTTCCAGAACATCGGGCTACCGTTGCAATTCCACACAAACTTTTCCATCGAGGAGATCAACGAGCGAGTGGACGGCGTCTGCCGGTTTCTCGGCATCGATGAGGCGCTCTATTTCCTTCGTCCGCATCGGCTCAACGACGTGCAGACACGAATGGTCAACCTGGCCCGCGCCCTGGTCGTGGAGCCTGGACTGCTCCTGATTGACGAACTCGAGGGCGGGATGTCAGACGAGATGATCCGGGATACAATGAATCGGCTCCGAGAGCGACAACAAGAAAGCCCCATGGCGATCGTTATCACGACGTCGAACCCGATCGTGATGAGCACGGCAGACCGCGTGTTCGCGATAGAAGACCGCAAATTGGTGCAGCGCACAGATCTATGAAAACGTCCGCCTACACACCGTTCGAGGTTGGCACACGGGACCGCATCGTCGGGTTCTTCGTGATCGGCGCGCTCCTGCTTTTCCTCGTTGGCTTCCTGATCCCGGTGATTCACAAGCTCCAGGCCGACAAGCGAATTCCCTTTTACACGATACTGGACCAGACCTACGGCATCGCGCGAGACGCGACGGTGTCGCTGCGGGGTGTGATCATCGGCAATGTCGCCAATGTCGGCATCACGCAGGAAGGCATGGTCAGGGTCGACATCATGCTTTCCGACGAGTACCAGGACTTCTATACCAAGCGCAGTCGACTGACAGTCAACTCCGATATCGGCGTCAGCACGATCCTCACGGGCAGCGGACTTGTCCTGCACCCCGCCTCGCCCGGCAATGGCGTCATGAGCCCCGGTGACCTGATCGTCACCGATGCCCCGCAAGGGATCGGTTCGCTGCTGGAACAACTCGACGTCGCCGAACTGACTGACCAGGTGACCGAGATCGTTGCAAACGTCGAAGGCCTCACGCATGGCCTGAACACCAATCAGGAAAAGCTCTATCGCAGCCTCGATAACCTCGAGCGTGTCACAAACAGTCTTGCTGAAGTGAGCGACACGTTGCCCGGGCTCGTCAAGGAAGTGAACACAAGCCTCGTCGCGTTGCGCAAGACAATGGGCAGCGTTGACACACTCCTCGACCACACTGACGACAACCTGAAGTCGACACTCGCCAATGCCGTGGTGCTCACCGACCAGGCGACGAAAACACTCGCCGAGGCACAAACCATGTTTCACGCGACGACGCCGGTGATGGCGCAACTGCCGACCGTGATGACAACGACCGACATCGCGCTGCAAAGCATTACTGACCTGACCAACCAGCTTCAGCGTTCGTGGCTGCTGGGCGGCGGAGGCGGCAAGCAGGAACCGGCAGTCTACGAGCCAGGTCCGGCCGCGCATCCACACGATGACGGCCTCTACGAACTCAAGAACGACAATCCGTAACCAGACTCTTCAACAAAAAAAGGGGCGAACAGTGACCAAAACCCTCAAACGACTCTTCCCCGTGGCGCTGCTCGTGCTGGCGGGTTGCGCCGTGTCGACGGACGACGGTGTCTTCACCCGCCCGGCAATCGGGACCGGCACGCCGACCGAGACGAGTCGCGAGGAGCGCGACCTGCCGACGACGGTCGCCATTCTCCCCTTCACCAACAGCACGGACAGCGAATTCGCCTATGAAGTCGTTCGCCGCACCATGGCCAACCACTTCGCCACAAAGAACTATCGCTGGGTGCACTGGCGCGACGTCGACAACAGGCTGGCCCTGGCCGGGCTCGACACCCCACAGAAAGTCATGGCGGCTGACCGTGCCGAGCTCGCGCAACTGCTCGGCGTCGACGGACTGATCTACGGAAACATTACTCACTACGACAAGACATTCGCGGGCATCTATGCACAGATTTCCGTCGGCGTCGAACTCAGCTTCGTCAAGCCCGACGGCTCGATCATCTGGTCGGTCACTGACGTTCGTCGCAGCCACGCAGGCGGTGTGTCGACCTCACCTGTTGGCCTGCTCATCAACGCACTGATCTCCGCGAAACACCTCTATGGTGACCTGAATCTTTATCGCGCCGCCGACGACCTTGGCCGCGATCTCGCGAGCAAGTTACCTGAACCCGCTGTCCTGGCGCAGAGTGAAAAGCCGGCTATTACGGATGTGATCCACTCCGGTGTCGGGCAATACCTCCATTACGGCGACAAGCTCGAAGTAGCCATCCAGGGCGACCCGGGCATGACCGCGGTGGCGTCCATCGACGGGCTTGGCCTCGTCGACCTCACGGAGTCGTCGCCGGGCGAGTATGTCGGCAGCATCAACATCGATCGCAACACCAATGTGAAAGATGCAGTCGTCACCGGACGACTGCAGAATTCGACCGGACAGACAACAAGCTGGATTTCGCCTTACGGCCTGCTGAATATCGACAACACGCCGCCGGCTGCCGTTACCAATGTCACGACGGAGTCCCGCGACGGCGCCGTGCGCCTCGCCTGGCAGTCATCGGACGACGACATCGCGGGTTATGCGATCGGCGTCGCGCCAAACGAGACTGCGATGCCGACCAGGACTTACCAGTCCGCGAACGCGAGCTTTACGCTCACCGGACTCGACAATTTCGCACCGGTTTACCTCTCGATCACTGCCACCGATCACGCAGGCAACGTCGGTAGCGCAACCAGGGTGACCGCTATCGCTGCGCCTGACGCGCGGTACGGTATGGCGACTGCACTGCCCGCAAACCTGCCGGCAGTGATCAGCGGCATCCAGAAGGCAACCGCTCTTGGCGGGCCCTACTTCCTTGGCGTCGACAGCCGGATCGGCAGCGATGGCGTGCTGCTAGTCGAGCCCGGGACCAGGTTCGTCGTGAGTCCGGGCGCGCAACTCACCGTGCAAGGTGAACTGCATATGTTCGGCACAAAGAGTAACCCGGTTGTCGCGACGGCGGCTTCAGGACAGACGTTCGATGAGTTTCTCCTCATAGAATCCACAAAGCCTGTAACGATCGCAGGCCTGTCGGTCGAAGGTGCAGGTATACCTGTACAGATCAGCGCAGGCGCCCCGCTTATCGAAAACTCATCGTTCAAGGACAGCCAGTTCAACGCGATGTCAATTGGCGGTGCGGCGCGACCCGTCATCCGCGGTAATCTTTTCGAGGGCGCGCGGACCAGCGGGATAATCATCCAGGGACAGTCGCAGCCGACGTTCGAGGGCAACCAGTTCATCAATAACGAGCCCTTCCATCTGCAGAACGGGTCGACCTACCAGGTCAACCTGAAAAACAATACCTTCAGACCAGCCGCCTCGAATACAACAATTCTCGGCGATGCGGTCTACTAGCGGGAGATGACGATGAAGTACCTGGGCGTATTCCTCATGGCGATCGCGGTGCCCGCCTTCGCCGACGATTATGTTGAGTGGGTCGGTGCCAACAGCGGCGTCAATTGGAGTGAGGGACAGATGCAGGCAGAGGGCGCCGGTATCGCACCGGATAACGCGCCGCCGGGCGTAGCGCGGATGATGGCTTGCCGCGCGGCCGTCGTGGATGCGCAACGCAACCTCGTCGAGTCGATCCAGGGCGTCCGCGTACAGGGCACGACAGTCGTCGCAAACATGATGGTCGAAAGCGACACGATCAAGACTACAGTTGACGGTGTGCTGAAGGGTGCACAGGTCGTCAAGCGCGAACCGAAAGATGACGGGAGTTGCGTTGTCCAAATGGTTGCGCCGATGGGCGGCAAGTTCGCCAAAGATATCTATGCGTCAGTCTATGACAACAACAAGACGGCGGGCGCGACGACGCGGGACATTCTGGGCCAGCTTGTCGACCGTGGCGTGGACTTCCTGGTCCCGGCCGCCTACGCCGAGCCTGCACGTGTTCCGCAGTGGCAAGACGCGTTCGAGAAGCTTGCAGCCCGCGTCACTTCCATCGAGGAACTCCTTAGCCACCATCCCCAACTTGTTGAAACGTCCGAGGCGGGTCCGACGGGCCTTGTCATCGATGCCCGTGGTTCCAACTTCATCCCATCGATGTCACCCAGGATCCGCAAGCTACGCGCCGGCATCATCTACCCCAACGAGGCACACCAAATCGCGCGACGTGACCGCGGCCAACTGGTATCGTTGTTTACACGTGATGTCGATACCGCAATGCGCCACCCCGTTGTCGGTGAGCGTCCGCTGGTGCTGAAGGGTTTGCGTACGTTCGGCGATACGCGTACCGAAATCGTTCTCGATACCGACACGTCAGAACGACTCGAGAAACTGGTCGACGCGGGATTTTTGAAAGATGCCGGCGTGATTATCGTGCTATGAGGAGCCTTGATATGAGAAAACTCGCCTTTCTTCTGATGCTGGTCGTCCTGCCCCACTACGCTCTGGCTGGCCAGAGTTCCATTACCGAGGCCGACGGCGAATCCTGCATGGGCGACGACAAGTCCCGAAAGCAGACCGAGGACGCGGCACTGGCCGATGCAAAACGCCTCGCCATCGAGTACACCTCTACACACGTGAGCAGCACAACCGTCGTCGAAAACTTCCAGCTCAAGCAGGACCTCGTGGAGGCGTTCAATCGCGCCAACGTCAAAGTCCTCAACATCCTGGACGAAAAATGGGCGGATCCGGCTGTCAGCGACTGCTATACGATTCGCATCAAGGCCGAAGTCGTGCCCGTCGACGACCTGATGAAGAAGGTCGACAACACGCAGAGCATGGCAGACCCGAGATTGCCCCTCAACGTAAACGTCTGGGTAGACAGCCAGGACCAGACCTACGAAGAAGGCCAGGACGTCACGGTCTACCTGCAGGGCAACAAGCCATTTTACGCACGCCTGATCTACACAGATGCGAGCGGTAATAACATCCAGATCCTGCCAAACCAGCATCGTAGCGACAACTACTTTGCTGGCGCGACGATTCTCGAGATTCCAGAGGCGAAGGACAAGTTCCTGCTCACGGTCACACCCCCGTTCGGCAAAGAGAAACTGACGCTCTATGCGAGCACTTCTCCACTTGGTGGTATCAGCACGACAAAGGCCGGTGGCGATGTCTATGCGGTGAACGAGGCGCCGGAAGCGATTCCCGCGAAGACCCGTGGCATCTCGATCCAGGCAGTGAGTACAGAAGAAAAAGCGAAAAAGCAGTCGAAGGTCGCAGAGTTCGCCGAGTCTTCCGTGGAAATCACCACGAAGCCA
>JAGRIN010000187.1 GCA_020443245.1 Pseudomonadales bacterium | reverse complement strand
CCGTGGAGATTACCGGGCTCGCTCGCATCAGCGATGCGAGTCCCGGGCAACTGACGTTCCTTTTCAATTCTGCTTATCGCCATCATCTTCCAGTGACCCGTGCATCCGCGGTCGTCCTGCGCGAGGAAGATCTCGACGACTGCAGCATTCCCGCAATCGTGTCCAGTGAGCCCAGGCTGACGTGGGCTAAGATCGCGACGTTCTTCGACCCGCTGCCGGCACCGAATCGTGAGCATCATGCCACCGCCGTGATCGCGCCGACCGCCAGCATTGGCGAAGGCGCCACGATTGGTCCCAATGTCGTCATCGAAGGCAACGCCGTCATCGGTGACAATGTCGTGATCGGTGCGGGCTGCTTCGTCGGTGAAGGAACGAGTGTCGGCAAGGATACGAGGCTCTTCGCCAACGTCACGTTGTATCACGGCGTTTCGATCGGTGAGCGGACGATCGTACACAGTGGGGCCGTCATCGGTGCCGATGGATTCGGATTCGAATTCGATCGGCGCACGCTTTCCCTCGCGAAGATTCCGCAGATCTATGGTGTGCGGATCGGCAACGATGTCGAGATCGGGGCGGGCACGACGATCGATCGGGGCGCGCTCAACGATACGGTGATCGGTAACGGGGTCAAGCTCGACAACCAGATTCAGGTGGGTCATGGCGTGAGCATTGGCGACCACACAGTGATGTCCGGCTGCACGGCGGTTGCCGGTTCGACGAAAATCGGGTCTTATTGCCTCATTGGTGGCGGTGTAGGCATCATTGATAATATCGAGGTCGCCGATCGCGTCGAAATCACCGCGATGACACTGGTGAGCCGTTCGATCACAGAGAGTGGCCGCTACTCGTCCGGCACAGGGCTTTTGCCCAGCAAGGCATGGAAGCGCAGTGTCGTCGGCTTTGCCAGGCTTGACGATTTGCTGAGGCGCCTTCGTCGCCTTGAGAGAAAAATTTAGGTCGATGGCTCTCGCCGGGACCGCTTGAAGAGACGATCAATGGAAGTCACTGAAATCTGGAAGTACCTGCCGCACCGTTACCCGTTCCTGCTCGTTGACCGGGTGATCGAATTCGAAGCGGACAAACGCATCGTGGCCATCAAGAACGTGACCATCAACGAACCCCAGTTCACCGGTCACTTTCCGATGACACCGGTCTTTCCCGGGGTGCTGATCGTCGAAGCACTGGCGCAGGCTGCCGGCATCCTGGCCTTCAAGAGCAAGGAACGCACGCCGGCCGACGGCTATATCTATTACCTCGCTGGTACCGACAAGACCAAGTTCAAGCGTTCGGTGCTGCCCGGTGACCAACTGCGTCTCGAAGTCGAGATACTCAATCTCAGGACACACTGGATGAAGGCGTCCGGCAACGCCTATGTCGGCGACAAACTCGCCTGCTCCTCAGTGCTCACCTGCGCAGAGCAGAAAGTGGCCTGATCGCCCGTTCCATGGAGCCGTATCGTTGATGCGAGCCATGAGACCCCTCACGATAGCGATTCTCGCGGGCGAACCCTCCGGCGACAACCTCGGCGCCCCGCTGATTCGTGCCATCAAGGCGAAACATCCCGATGCGCGTTTTGTCGGCATCGGGGGCGCCGCCATGATTCGCGAGGGACTCGAATCCTGGGTGGATATGGAGCGTCTGTCGGTCAATGGTTTCGTCGACCCGATCAAACGCTTGCCGGAGCTCTACCGCATACTGATGACGACACGGGATCGCGTGGTCGCCGAGGCGCCTGATTGCTTCGTCGGCGTCGACTTCAATTTCTTCAATCTCCTGCTCGAGCGCATGTTGCGTAACCGTGGCGTCAAGACCGTGCACTACGTTTCGCCGACCGTATGGGCCTGGCGCAAGTGGCGCATCCGCAGCATTGCGAAGAGTGTCGACCTGATGCTTGCACTCTATCCGTTCGAGACCGGCGTCTACGAAGAGAACGGTATCGACGTTGCTTTTGTCGGACACCCCAAGGCCGATGAGATCGATCCGTCACCCGTCGACAAACGCTTGCCGCGCGAACAATTGGGCCTGCCTGCGGACGCACCGGTTGTCGCCGTGCTGCCGGGCAGTCGCGGCAGCGAGGTTGCCTACACCGGTCCCGACTTCCTGAATGCAGCGGTGCTCATCGCCGAGGCGATGCCGGACGCGCGCTTCGTCATTCCGTCTGCCAACGAGAAGAGAAAGGCGCAACTCGAAGAGATGGTTGCGCGCCTTGAATCCAATATCAGTGTCGCGATTCTCGATGGCGATGCCATGCGCGCGATGCAGGCTGCTGACGTTGTGCTGGTCAACTCCGGCACCGCGACCCTGGAAGCGATGTTGCTGAAAAAGCCAATGGTCATGTCCTATCGTCTTGGCGCCATGACCTACGCCATCGTCTCCCGCCTCGTCACGACGCCTTACTTCGCGCTCCCCAACATCCTTGCGAGGCGCGCGCTCGTGCCTGAATTGATCCAGGATCGCGCGACGCCCGAAGCGCTCTCTGCCGCGGTGCTCGATTTGCTGCGGCAAGACGGCCACGACGCGTTGTTCGCGGAATTCGACCGAATCCATACATCGCTTCGCCGGGACGCCGCCGCCAGTGCAGCGGAGGCGATCCTCTCTCGGTTTGCGCCGGAGACTCACGGTGCTGCTGACTGAATTCTGCGCCGGCGTCGACGAAGTGGGGCGCGGCCCGCTCGCGGGCGCGGTTTTCGCGGCGGCCGTCGTGCTGGATCCGTTCTCGCGAATCGATGGACTCTCGGACTCGAAGGCAATGACCGCGAAACAACGCGAGGCGCTGGACGAGGAAATCAAGGCGTGCGCCGTCTCCTGGTGCATCGCGTTCGCCGATGTGCGCGAAATCGATCGCATCAACATCCTGCAAGCGAGCATGTTGGCGATGCAGCGCGCGGTGCGGGGACTGAACTGCCCGGTAGACCATGTCATGGTCGACGGGAACCGTACGCCGGACTTCGGGTGTCCTGCGGATTACCTGGTCAAGGGTGACGCGAAGTTCGATGCGATCAAGGCGGCGTCCATCATCGCGAAAGTCGCGCGAGACCGGGAGATGACCGCCCTGGACGAGCTCTACCCGGGCTATGGCCTCGCACGCCACAAAGGCTACCCCACGCCCGAGCATCTTGCGGCACTCCGCGAACTCGGCCCCTCGCGCATTCACCGCATGTCCTTCGCGCCTTGCCGGCAGATGGAACTCTTTGCCTAGTTGCCTCGCAGGTCCGGGGATGTGTCCTGGTTCGAGGAAAAAAAAGCCACGACAGGCGTGGCTTCAAGTAGGTACCGCTGATTCTCGGGGGGTAATCAGAGGCCCATCTGCTTTCGCTCGCTGGTGATTCGGCCCGCAACCGTCTCGTTCGCCATCGCGCCTGCCAGGTAAGCCTTGAGGCGCGGATAGTCGGAGGGCACTTCGAAGTCCGCGTATTGTGACTGGGCGAAGCACGTGACGATGGCGATATCGGCGATCGTGATGTGATCGCCCACCATCGGCCCCGATTCCGGCGTGATCGATTCCACGTAAGCCAGCGCAGCGGGCATGACGTTTCGAAGAATGTTGTCGACGATCGCCTCGTCCGTCGGCTTGTTCATCAGTTTCGGGAACAGGAATTTTTGCTGGAACAGCCCCGCGCACGCTTCCATCAGCTTCGTGTCCGCAAACTCCTCGATCCATGTCGCTTTCGCTTCCAGCGCCGGATAGGACGGGTAGATCGGTTTGTCGGGAAAGACACGGTCGAGGTAACGACAGACGATGCTGGAGTCAGGTATCGTAAAGCCGTCGTGTTCCAGCACAGGGATCTTGCCGAGCGGGCTCATCGCCCGAAAGCCGGGATCGTCCGACGCCGGCATGACCGGGACCAGGTCATAATCGATCCCCTTGTACTCCAGCGTCAGCAACGCCTTGCGAACGAACGGGGAAAGGGGAACACCGTGGACCTTGAGCATGCTGCGAACTCCATCGAACGAGATCGCAGTATGTAGAGCGACGGGGGCGCCGACAATCGGACGCCCGGAATAAAACCTATTCTCATTCCGGAATACACCTGAGGAAACCACCATGAGTACCGACAAGCGCGAGTTCGACGTTATCGTATGGGGTGCGACCGGGTTCACCGGACGCCTCGTCGTCGAGTACCTCGCCGGGGCCTACGGCGACCAGGACTTGCGGTGGGCGATTGCCGGTCGCAACGCGGCGAAGCTCGAGGCAGTGCGGTCTGAGACCAGTCTCGGTGCATCATTGCCGATCATCGTGGCGGACAGCGACGATGCCGGGAGTCTTGACGCGATGGTCCAACGCGCGAGGGTTATCTGCACGACGGTCGGGCCGTATGCGCAATACGGCAGCGCCCTGGTGGCGGCGTGTGCGCGCCACGGCACCCACTACTGCGATCTCACCGGTGAGGTCCAGTGGATGCGCAAAATGATCGACACATACCAGGCGGCTGCTGAAGAGAGCGGCGCCATCATTGTTCATACGTGCGGGTTTGACTGCATCCCGTCGGATATCGGGACATGGTTTGTCCAGTCCGAGATGCACAGGCGCCATGGCGTCTATGCCTCGCAGGTCAAGTTCCGGGTCGGCAAGACCCGGGGTGGTATGAGCGGCGGTACGGTGGCCAGCATGATCAACATGATGGAGGAGGCAGATCGGGACCCCTCGATTCGCGACCTTTTGCAGGATCCTTATGCCCTGAATCCGCTCAACATGCCGAGGGGGCCCGACGGTCCGGACCAGGCCGGCGCTGTGTACGACGCCGATTTCCGCCAGTGGACCGCGCCGTTTGTGATGTCGGCGATCAATACACGCGTCGTACGACGTTCGAATGCGCTGATGGGGTATCGATATGGCAAGGATTTTCGCTACGACGAGTCCATTCTCGTGGGCGATGGACCGATGGCCTATGTGTCAGCGAACCTCGTGGCCGGGATGACCGTTGTCGGCGCGCTCGCCGCGGCGTTCTCGCCTGCCCGCGGGTTGATCAAGCGGCTCGCGCCCGCCCCCGGCGAGGGCCCGGATCGTGACACGATCGAAAACGGGTACTACACGATCGAATTTTTGGGCGTGCATCCCGAACAGAGGAGTAAAAACCTCCGCGCGCGGGTCACCGGTGACAAGGACCCGGGATACGGTTCGACGTCGAAGATGCTCGCGGAGAGCGCTGTGTGCCTCGCTCTCGACGAATTGCCGGTTTCGGGCGGCATCTGGACGCCGGCGTCGGCCATGGGAGATGCACTGACAAAACGCCTCACCGATCGGGCCGGTCTCACCTTTGAGGTGCTGTAATTCCCTTTAGGCTCCCGGCGCGTTCGTTTATATTTAGCGCTGACACTTCCCCGGATTTTGCCTCTTCAATGCCCCAGGCTTTCGTTCATCTTCGCGTGCATACCGAATACTCGCTCAGCGAAGGAATGGTCAGGGTAAAGCCGCTGGTCGAGGCCGTCCGTGCGCGCCAGATGCCGGCCGTTGCGATCACCGACATCGCCAATATCTTCGCCCTCGTCAAGCTCCAGAATGCGGCGACGGCAGCGGGCGTAAAACCGATCGTCGCGTGCGATGTGCTCGTTGCGCCGGCAGACCCGGGTGAGCCGCCGACACCGCTCGTGTTGCTCGCGCGAAATCTCGATGGCTACAAGAACCTTTCGCTGCTTCTCTCGCGGGCCTATGTTGAGGGCCGTGATCACGGTCGTGCACTGGTTACGCGCGAGTGGGTTGCCGAGTATGCCGGGGGCCTGATCGCATTGTCCGGTGCACGGCAGGGCGATGTCGGCCGTGCGCTGCTTGCGGGCAATGTCGAACTCGCGCGGCGGCTCGCGACAGGCTGGATGGAAATCTTCCATGACGCCTACTACCTTGAGTTGCAGCGGACAGGCCGTCCCTTCGAAGAAGACTACCTGCACGCGGCGGTCGAACTCGCCCATCAGATTGACTGTCCGGTTGTCGCCACCAATGAAGTGTGTTTTCTCACGCCGGAAGAGTTTGAGGCACATGAGGTTCGCGTCTGCATTCATGACAGTCGTGCACTGGACGACCCACGGAGAGAGCGCCGTCACAGCGAACAGCAGTACCTGAAGTCCGCCGAGGAAATGTGTGCGCTGTTTGAGGATATTCCCGAGGCGATCGAGAACACACTCGAGATAGCACGTCGCTGCAACGTTGAAGTCAATCTCGGCAGTTATTTCCTGCCGGAGTATCCGATTCCCGAAGGCTATACGCGGGAGGCCTATCTCGAGAAACTCGCGCGCGAGGGGCTGGACAAGCGACTCCTGAAGATACTCGATCCCGCGGCGCCGGACTATGCCGAAGAGCGCAAGCGATATGACGAGCGGCTCGCGTTCGAACTCAAGGTCATCAACGACATGGGTTTTCCGGGCTACTTTCTCATCGTCATGGAGTTCATCGACTGGGCCAAGGACAACGGCGTGCCGGTCGGGCCGGGCCGCGGTTCCGGCGCCGGGTCGCTCGTGGCCTATGCGCTCCGGATCACGAACATCGATCCGCTGGAATACGACCTGCTGTTCGAGCGATTCCTCAATCCTGAGCGCGTTTCGTTGCCGGACTTCGATATCGACTTCTGTATGGACGGCCGCGAC
>JAGRIN010000186.1 GCA_020443245.1 Pseudomonadales bacterium | reverse complement strand
TCGCTTCAGCGCTTCACCTGCTCGATGACATCGACGAAATCTCGCCGGGTAACGAGACCACCTCCACGCTTCGCGGCGTGATTGCCTTCCTCCAGGGGGACGACAAGAAGGCGGACGAAATGCTCAGCAAAGCGGTCGACCCGGAGATTGCCGGCGAGCGCACGCTCGAGATTTTCGCGGCGAACCAGTTCCGCCTCAATCGCCCGTACCGGGTGGTGAAACTGCTGAAAGATCGTGTGAAGGACACGACCGACGTGAATACGCTCGCCCTTTACGGCATGGCCGCGATGTCGGCCGATATGCGTAAGGAGGGCGAAGCGGCGCTGCGCAAGGCGATTGACCTCGCGCCGGAGCGCGTCAGGTTTTCGGTTGTTCTTGCGAACTATCTGGCCACCGAAAAACCTGACGAGGCCGCGAAGATTCTTGAAACCGCATACAAGGTTGCCCCGGCTGACCTTGCTGTTCGTCTCGCGCTGGTTAACGAGTACACGCGGATGGGCAAGACCAAGGCGTTGCAGCAGTTTATAGACGAACTGCAGGCGAGCGACCCGGATTCGGTCGTTACCGCGTTGACGCTCGCGACTTATGACCTGCGTATCGGCGATTTTGATGCAGCGGCGGCGGCGTACCAGAAGGCCATCGATGCCGGCTCCGCGGGGAATTACGCCAGGTTCGGCCTGGCGCAGGTTCGGCTACTGCAAAAACAGTACGCGGACGCTGAGTCGATTTACCGGAGCATCGCCGACGCGGAACCCGACACGTTGCCCGCCTACGTCGGTATCCTGCAAAGCTATCTCGATCGGGGCATGAAGAGCGAGGGGATCGCGGAACTCACACGTCTGGGACAGGACGAGGGCCGCAAGGCGGCGCTCGTGGCGCTCTCAGGGTATTTCTCCAGCGTGCGTGACGACGACGAAGCCGAAAAATTCCTCGCCCAGGCAGCGACCGGCAACCAGGACGCGCAGTACTGGAAGAGCGTGAATGCGAACCTGTACCTCAGGAAAGCGCGTCGCAGTCTTGCCCAGCGGAATTACGAGGAGGCCCGCAAGGACATCTTCACCGCACTGTCTTCGTATCCTGCCAACAGGCAGCTCCTGGGCGTGCTGGCGCAGATCGAAATCCAGTCGGGCTCACTCAGGGAGGCGCGCAAGGTCCTCGACCAGATGGAGCAGATGCATCCTGGCGCGCAGATCGTCGACGTTCGTGAGGGCGATCTCGCGATGGCGCAAAAGGACTATGGAACCGCGAGAACGCGCTACGAGGCTGCGTGGAAGAAGGAGCCGGAGGACCGGCTGGGCCAGGGGCTGTATTCCGCCTATGAGGCGCTCGGTCTCGAAGACAAGGCCGACGCGTTCGTCCGGGAGTGGATCAAGGCGATTCCCGACAGCGTGGTTGCCCGGGTCAACCTTGCACAGCGCTACGTCGCGAACCAGGACATCGACAAGGCGATCTCGGTCTACAAAGACGTGCTCGCGCGTATTCCCGATTCCGAGACAGCGCTCAACAACATCGCCTGGCTCTACCTCCAGCAGGGACAGGTACAGAGCGCTCTGGATGCCGGAGAACGCGCCTATCGCAGCGCGCCAAAAAACGGTTATGTAGCAGATACTTACGGTTGGATGCTGTTCAAGGCAGAGCGTCTGCAGGAAGCAGAGGCGATGCTCTCGCGAGCAGTCTCGCTGGTCGCTGATCTCGAGATCCAGGGACATCTGGATGACGTCAGGAAGGCGATGGGCAAGTGATCTGATATCACTTGTCGAGATTTCTTACGCCCTTGGGTCCGTCTCGGCAGTTTTGGGCATTTGGTTGATGCAATGCCGTGAATTGCCCCGCCGTCTCCTGGTTGGGAATATCCGGATTGCTGATTGGCAGCCCAAAACGACGAGAAATTTTACACCCTGGTCTGGAAGCGCTAGTGCCGACAGGGTTTGTTTGGGCTAAGTCGCTGATTAATAAAACCTTTACCAATTCTGGCACACCCCTTGCTTTATAAGAATCCGCAAGGCAGTGAGCCTGCGAAATTAAACGAACAGATTTGCGGAGTAGAAGATGCAAAACATTATGACGAAATTCGGTATAGCACTGCTCGCGGCATTCGCGATCAGCTCTGCCCAGGCGCTGCCCATTACTGGCACCATCCAGTTCACGGCTGCCGGTACCTTTGTCGATGCAGACGGTAATGCAACCGGTACTGCAGCTGACGCAACCGGCGTGGACTTCACCTACGCAACTGCGTACTACGGTGCCCCGATCGGCGTTAACCCGACCGGCGACATCTACGACATGGTGGCTCCAAACGGCTTCCCCTGGTACATGCAGGTGTTCGACTTCAACCTGGCTGATGCACCCCCGCTCCCCGAGTGGTCCGTTGACGCGGTCGTGAACGGCAACAGCGGCCAATTGGTGTTCGATATCCTGACTGGCGGCGTTGTTGACCTCGGTACGCCCGGCGGCAACTTCGACCTGGCGGGTACTGGTATGTTCCGGTTCATCTGTGACAACCAGGCTGCCTGTGACGATGGCGCAACGGCTCTCGATCCTGCTCTTCACACCTTTGAAGACACGGTCGGTACCTGGTCGATCTCCAATACTGCTAACGGCGGCCTGGTGGTTGGTATCAACGTACCTGCTCCGGCAACCATCGGTGTACTCGGCATCGCACTGCTTGGCCTCGGCGTGATTCGCCGTCGCAAGTCGGTCGCTTGATCGAGCGCTAGCAAAAAGCATCCGACACTCCTGAAGAAATCCCGGTAAACTAACGTTTGCCGGGATTTTTTTATCTCCAAGAAGAAGGTTCGAAAGCATGAAGGTACTGGTAGTTTTCGGTACCCGTCCAGAGTCCATCAAACTCGCCCCCCTCATCCTCGCGTTACAACAATCTGACCAGTTCGAAACCGAAGTCTGCGTGACGGCGCAGCACCGGGAGATGCTGGACCAGGTGCTCGAACTGTTCGAGATCAAGCCGCGGTACGACCTCAATGTCATGAAGCCGGGGCAAACGCTGAACCAGATAACCGCACGTGTCCTCGAAGGACTCGACGCGGTCTACGACGACTTCAAGCCTGACATTGTGCTGGTCCATGGCGACACGAGCACGACGTTCGCGGCCTCCCTTTGCGCGTACCACAAGCAGATCAGGGTGGGTCATGTCGAAGCCGGCCTGCGTACCGGTAACCTTTATTCGCCCTGGCCGGAAGAGGCCAATCGCAAGCTCACCGGCGTTTTGACCGATATGCACTTTGCGCCGACGCCGACCGCAGCGGACAACCTCCGTCGTGAAGGTGTTCCGGAAGACAAGATTGTGGTCACCGGCAATACGGTGATCGATGCGTTATTGATGGTGACGCGCAAGATCGAAGACGACAAGGCAATGGCGGGCCGTCTCGCCGGGGAATTTCCGTTTCTCGACCCGTCGCGAAGGCTGGTGCTCGTTACCGGCCATCGTCGTGAGAGCTTCGGCGGTGGCTTTGAGCGCATCTGCGAGTCGATTCGCCGGATCGCTGAAAAGCACAGCGACCAGGTGCAGGTGGTCTACCCCGTACACCTGAACCCGAATGTCCAGGGACCGGTACAGAAGCATCTGTCGGATATCGACAACGTCTACCTGATTCCGCCACTGGATTATTTGCCCTTCGTCTACCTGATGACACGTTCCTGGTTCATCCTGACGGACTCGGGTGGCATCCAGGAAGAGGCGCCCTCGCTGGGCAAACCGGTGCTGGTCATGCGTGACACCACGGAGCGACCGGAGGCGGTGGAGGCCGGCACGGTGAAGCTGGTGGGCACCGATGTCGACGTCATTTGCGAGTCCGCCGACCGGCTCCTCGAAGATGCCGGTGCTTACGAGGCAATGAGCCGGGCCCACAATCCTTATGGCGACGGCCACGCGTGCGAACGGATCGTTCAGGCACTGGCAGAACGCGACGGGCGCGATTGACCCTTCAGGTGGTTGCCCGTAATCTGCCGTGAACCACGGTAGTGACCCAATTCGATGACAGGTAGCAAGCGGGCATGACGGTTGTCGATTCGACACAAGCGACGAGCCGGCATGCCAGGGTAATCGGCGCGATAGCGCTCGCGGTTGTCGCGTGGGGGCTTGCCTACCATACGAGTATCCTCAGCATCGCGGCACAATGGTCCGAGAACGGCACATACAGCCACGGATTCCTGTCGTTCGCCCTCGCGGCCTATATCGTCTATCGGGAGTTCGACCGCATCTCCCTGACGCCGCGATTTTCCTGGATTACATTGGGACTGCTGCTGGGCGCGGTCGCAGGCTGGTGGATGGGCGATATCGCGAATGTCCAGAAGATTGCCCAACTCGGGACCTTTGTCATGCTCGCGCTCGCGCTGATTGCGCTGTGTGGCTGGCGCGTGGTCGCGACGCTCGAGTACCCGCTGCTGATACTCTTTCTCGTTATTCCGGTGTGGGATTTCCTGCAGGGACCGTTGCAGGATCTCTCCACCGTGGTCGCGGCCGCGACGGTGAAGGCGCTCGGTATACCCCTTCTGCTTGAAGGTCACCAGATCACGATGCCCGGTGGACGATTCGTTGTCGAGGAAGCGTGCTCGGGACTCGGGTTCTTTCTGTGCGCCATCACATTGGGCGTCTTCTATACCTACCTTAACGGACTTACCCGCCGTGAAGGCCTGCTGCTCATCGGCATCTCGGCGGCGACGGCGATTGTCGCCAACTGGGTGCGGATCATCTCGATCCTGCTTGTCGGCGATGAATTCGGGATGGATCATCCAATCGTGGCGGATCACCTGACCTTCGGCTGGGTGGTCTTCGCGATCGCGCTGGTCCCGCTCTTTTTCGTGAGCCATCGGTTCTTTCCGCCGCACCCGCCCGCACTTCACGAACCATCGGCTGACAGCCAACTGAACATACCTGTGCTGGTGACGGTGCTCGCGATTCTCTCGATCGGTCCGGGTCTCGGCCTCTGGGTGCAATACGGTTCCGGCTCGCGAACACCCGTCGCATTGCCGGACGGCGTGAGTGATGTCGTCAGGGAGCGTGGCAGGGCCGACTGGTATCCTGACTTTCCCGGCGCCGACCAGGTCCTTTCGGCACGATATGCATCAGGGTCGCTTGAGGTGGATGTCCTCGCAATCGTCTTCGAGCGACAGGAACAGGATCGTGAACTTATCAACGTGAACAACCGTCTCGTTCGTGCCAACTGGAACGAACTGGACGAGACCGTTTACGCGCTCGACGACGGAAGTGGCGCGTCGGTGCGTCTCAGGACCCTCCAGAACGGTGACAGGCAGCGGAAGCTGGTCTACTGGTATGTGATTGGCGGTATTCCCACCAGCAGTCCGGTCATTGCGAAGCTGCTGGAGGTCTATGGCGCATTCCGTGGCGACACCCGCGCCATGCTGGTAGGGGTTTCGGTCCCTGACCCGGGCGGAATGTCTCGCGAGGCGATTCTCGCTGCCGTCTCGCCTTTCTACGCCTGGTCGACCGGGCGTATGCCCTAGAGATACCGACTGCGGGCCGCGTCACCCCGCGCCTTTTCCCACAAGGGCTCAGGTTCGTTCGCCGCGTTGGCGGTCTTCGCCTGTACAGTCTCCTCAGCGGGTTCAGTCATGAGTTCGGGCGCCTGGTAGACGCCGAGCACCATGTCCCTGTGTACCCGCAGTGCCAGTGCCACAGATGCCCACATCGCAATCGTGCCCTGGACGGGAAACACGTCCTGGCTTCCAAGGCCGGCGATGAGCAGCGCGAGAACCAGCGACAGCGTTGCCATGCCAATCGACGCCGCTTCCCCCTTCTTGTATCGACAGATGGAGGCGCTTCGCTTCAGGATAATGAGGTACATGAGCAGGATCGGCACGGTGCCGATCAGGCCACTGTCCATCATGATGCGCAGGTACATGTTGTGGGGGTGTGGAAAACCGCGCTCGCCTTCCTTCAGCCCCTCTCGCCTCGCAACCTCGGCGGATGCGCCCGTCCTGACCATCGCGTGACGTCCGTAGCCGAACCAGGGCGATGCCGAAATTCTGTCGATCGCTACCGGCCACGCGTCGGTACGCCCCGACGTGAGTTCCGACGCGTCCTTGATCTCGGTGTCACCCGAGTTCGTGCTGATGCCCTGCAGCAGCCGCTGTTGTACGGATGGAACGAAGGCAAGCACCAGTGCCATGGCGAGAGGAAGTAGCAGTATGCCCTTGCGCCAACGCCACGCAGAGAAGATGCCCCCGATTGCCGCCCATGCGCCGTACCCCATGCGTCCGCCCGTCAATGCGAGTGAGATGGAACTGAGTCCGAAGAGCCCGAGGGGCAGCCACTTGAAACGACCATTGGTCAGGAAGTTGGTGGAAAGGTAGATTGCCCAGGCCCCGCCGGCCAGGACCGTCGCTGTATTGACCCGGCTCCACCCGAATGCCTGTTCGAGTACCTTGAGTCCGCGCTGGGTCAATTCCATACCCGAACTGACGCTGGAGATTGGTATGCGTCTTAGAACGATAAGCGCAATCAGCAGGTAGGTTGTACAGATTGCAGCAAGTGCCAGTTTACGTCGCTCTGGTGTGCGTGCCCCGACAAAGACCAGATAGGCCGGGATGAGCCATTTGTTCTGGTTGATAATATATTCGCTGACAACATCGCCGGATGTCATC
>JAGRIN010000185.1 GCA_020443245.1 Pseudomonadales bacterium | reverse complement strand
CTTGCTGTTCCACGTGTTCGGGAATGTGCACGCCGGTGATCTCGAACTCTGGCGTCGCCTGACCTTCGAGTGCCGGTTATCCCTTGGTCCGCCGTTGCATCAACTGTTTCTCTATGTCGGCACGGCCACGCCGCTGTTCTCGGATGCGGAAGTGACAAGTGTCGGCGCGCGCGAACCCGGCCTCTCGCCGGATTCGATTCGTGTCTTCGTCGCGGATGATCCGGTGGGACTCGCCCTGATCCGGAAGCTGGAATCACTTCATGAAGGGCGCAGCGGCGAGTTCCGGTTTGCCGATTCGCTCGAGGAAGGTTGTCGCGAACTTGGACTCGATGTGCCGATGGTCAGGCTGGCGCTGCTCGGCCGCGCCGGTGAATCGATCATCGGTACCGCGCCCAGCCAAATGGCGGCGCCCTAGGACGCCATCCTTTGTGCCTGGTATGTCCGGGGCAGGTCTACGGTGTCCGGTTCATCGCCGGTCAGCCACGCCATCGCTTCCTCGCGATTGTCGAAGAAGCGAATCTCGCGTTCCTCGCACGCTTCCATCGAGACGAACATGCGAAGCATGCCCCAGATCAGTCCGCTGTTCGCGACATAGGCGGTCTTCTTCCCGTCAAAGTGCCAGTCATCGGGGCTCTCCTGCGCATCGTGCGCAAGTCTGCGGACCACGTCTGCGGAAATGTCGTAGCTGGTGGTATCGAGGTAGTCGTAGAGTTCGTTGTAGCGATCCTTGCCGGGAAGCTGCTTGTACGCTTCCCACGCTGCGATCGCGTCCGCGTCGGTGAATGCACCCTCGATCTTGCGAATGATCAAGCCGCGGGTCGAATCCGTTTTGTAATGCCAGGCCATGAATAGCGAGCCTTGGACAAAGTCCGTTTGAAAGTTGGGTGTATCGGCAGTCGAGGACAGCGGGAGGCGTCAGCGGTGAGTCCGTCTTCCTTGAGGAACTCGATGTCACGAAGGGCCGCCACTATAGCGCTTTTCCTGCCATAAACAAGCAATAATCGGCAAACTGCCCGAAAAATTGGGTTCATTTGCAACTTTTCAAGACCTGGCAGAAGACTTCGTCGTGAATCCCGGGCCTGTGTTGGTCGCGGGCTAGCCGCGATTCTGGTCGCGGCCGCGGGTTGTGACAGATTGTCGTCGTTGTTCCAGTGTACCGGCATCAAGGCCGGTCTTGTGGCCCACACTGGCGCGAGACTCTTCGATCAAACCCTCGGCAAGCGTGTGCTGCGCACCGAAGTCGATCAGTCGATGTACTTCGGCGAGCGTCGCGGCGTCGCCCTCCAGCATCGCGAGCGCGAGTTGGCGGCAGTGCGGCAGCAAGTCTTCCGGTGCGAGAACGCGATTGACCAGCCCCCACCGCTCGGCAGTTTCGGCGTCGAGGTAGTTGCCGGTAAAACTGAGTTCCTTGGCTCGAGAGACGCCTATCAATCGCGAGAGTCGCTGCGAGAGCCCCCATCCCGGCACGACACCCATGCGCACGTGCGTATCTGCGAATTTGGCGCTGGTCGAGGCGATGAGAATGTCGCACATGAGGGCGAGTTCAAATCCTCCCGTAATGGCAAAGCCGTTGATCGCGCCGATGATCGGCTTACCGACGCCTCGCACTGCGGATGCCAGGTCTTCGCTGGTCACCGAATCTGGTGATGAGTCGAAGCCCTTCTGGCCCAGTTCCTTGAGGTCGAGCCCTGCGGTAAACGCACGACCTGAACCGGTGAGAATGATCACGCGGGTCGCCTCGTCATCGCGCAAGCGCAGGAAGGTCGAAACAATGGCCGCGCGGAGCGCGCTGGACAATGCATTCAGCGATTCCGGCCGGTTCAGCGTAACGGTGGTAACGCCGCCATCGGTTTCAGTCAGTACCAGGTCGTTCATCGGTCGGTTCCATCAAATTGTTCGATGCTACCAGATGGCATGTGCGGCAGCAGGAGCGCGTGCATGCCGAACTGCGCTACCCAGTGGCCCACACTGCGATAGTCGCCGTCCCAGTGCGCGCGTTTGGTGTAACTGGCATCGAAGTGCGCGAGATAGGCATCGCGAAAGCGTTCGTCGCCGGTGGCTGCGTACAGTCCCCAAAACGCCCACGCCCGACTGAAGTTGACGCCGAAGGCATGATCAGTCGCTGGACGGGCTGTCGGAGCCACCTTCGCAAGCCCCGGCATGTGTTTGGGCCACCATTGCGCGAATTCCTGGCGTGTGAGCACCGTCGAGACGAGCCAGGCCCAGTTGGCACAAACCGCCATGAATTCCTGTTTCTGAGCGGCGGGGTCGCATTCGCCGGCCAGGAAGTGGGCCCTCACGCTACTCGCAACAAACTGAACCCAGTCTTCGCGTTGTCGATAGCGTGCATACCGCTGCAGGTTGAGCAACGCCCAACTGCTGTTGTCGTAAGCGCTGCTCGACGGATCGGGCGGTTTGTCGGTGTAATGGCGAACCAGCGATTCGGCGATCTCGTCACCGAGTGGCAGGAGTCGGTCATCAATAGCCCGCGCGTATTCCATCGCGAGGAGCAGGAACCAGGCCCTGCCATAGGGCATCTCGAACGTCCGGAACCCCTCGATATCAGCCTGCTCCGCAGCGAGCCCGTCCGGCGCGACGTAATCCTCGAGCATATTTCGGAAACGATTGTCGCCGGTGAGCCTGGTATAAGCGGTCAACGCCCATACGCCGTGCACCGATGAGTGCCAGTCGACGCAACCGTGAAACACCGGGTGCCGGGTATCATGGCGCTGGAGACAGGCAACGATGGGGATGGACAGTTCGAGCGCCTTGGCTTGCCAATCCTCGATCGGTGCGGCCAGCGCGAGTGCCAGAACGAGTGCGGCGGTCACTGTGTCCTTCGATAGATTTCAAAACGTCCGGAGGCGCCCGGGATTCGCCACCGGCCCTTTGCACTCATCAGGTCGGCATCGAGTTCGCCCTGGTAATCGACGCTGTGGCGCTGGCCTCCGGAACCGTCGTAGGTTTTGCGGAATGTCATGACCTTGCCATCGACCTTGCCCGCCAGGTTGGCATACAGGCTGCGGGCGCCTGGCGCACCGAAGGTTGCCGGTTCCGAGACCCGCCCCTCCAGCGACCCGTTGGTATCGTAGAGGTCGATGACAAACGGAACGGAATTGCGACCGTCTTCGTAATAGTACCGACCGCTCCAGCTGCCGCTCAGGTCTGGCTGCGGCATCGGCGCACTACCCGACCCATCCACCCTTTCCTGCTCGGGGACAAGGCTCTTGACGCCAAAAACGAAATCGCCGCGAGACAATTCGTAGTCGTTGATCTTGCCGAACTGCGGCGTTTGCTTCGCATGTTTTGGCACCGTGCTCTGCAAGTAGAGACCGAGTTCGGTACCGGTAACAAAACCATCCGAGTTCAAGTCGCCAAGGCCGTATTCCAACGAGTCGATAAAGGCGGGAGTGAACACGCTCTTTGCCGGCACTTCTTCGCCGGCATCCCCGGCAGTGATGAATTCCCTCACGGGCTTCGAGGTCAGGCGTGTGATCAGGTCGGGCGTCTCTGGCAGCGCACGGGTTTTGAAGATGGTGCCCGAGAAGCAACTGTCGAACAGGAACAGGACATGGTTCGCTTCCATTCGGCGCGCGATGGCGATGAGATCCGTCATCGCGTAGGCGCGGCGCAGGAAGCCGCGTTCATCCTTCAGCGGATTCGGCGCATCGACCGGCACGAGATATCCCTTGTTGCCGCCGTCGCGCGTATAGCCATGACCCGAATAGTAGACAATGAGGCGATTGGACTTGTCGTAACCGTAGTCGTCCAGGAATTTCTCGAAGGCGTCCTTCATCTGGTCACCGTCGGGGTCAAACACCGTCGTCACAGCGAAGCCCTTCTTTTCGAGTAATTCCCCTACCCGCTCGAGTTCCGGCTTGACGCTGGCGAGATCGGGCCAGCCTGCGGTGTAGTCACTGGCACCGATCAACAGCGCGTAGCTTGCTCCATATGCGCCTACCGTCTGTCCGTCCTTGTCGACGATACTGATGCCACGGCTCGCGGCCGAAACGTCGAGGCTGCCGAGGGCCAAAAAGACAGACAGAATAAGACAATAGCGAAGCATAGAAGGTTGGGTTGTACTGCGGACTGAGGATTGGCATTTTAGTCGTTTCGTTCGTCCGGGATAAATAGATTGCAAAGGTGGAGCCGATGAAACGTGTATTGATCCTGTTTGCCGCGCTGCTCGCTTCGGCCTGCACGACCACAGAGCCCGCAGTGCCGGCGCTGTCCATCGTGTCATCCCGCCCGGATGTCATCACCGGCGGCGACGCGCTGGTGGCCGATGTCCCGCCGGGTGCGACATTGTCGGTAGAAGGCGCCGCCGTGGGCTCGAGGGCTCTCGGCGACTACACGTACGTCTTCGGCTTGCCTCAAGGCGCGCATGAATTGCGCGCGATACGGGACGGCGTCGTCGTTGCTACCGTCGCATTCAAGAACTGGCCCGCACAAGGACCGGTGATTTCCGGTCCGCACGAGGCGCCGTTCTTCTGCCAGACCCGGGAATTCGAAATCGGCCCGGGCGCGGGGCACTTGCCTGCCAGCCAGCCGCCGCTTTGCACCGTAGAGGCGCGGCGCGATTGATTCCGGAAACGCAACGCAGACGGGAAGTACGACTGGGTCCGGGATATGCCCGCGGACGTGGTTGTCGAAACGGGTGTGCTGAATCGTTCGATCTACCAGATTGCCATACCTGAATTCTGGAACCGCAAGCTGGTGTTCAAGTTTGGTGGTGGATGCCGTGCCGGATGGTATCGCCAGGGAGACCAAACAGCCGGTGTACTGGACAGTCACCTTCTGGATCGCGGCTACGCGGTTGCCAGTGCATCGCTCAACGTGTTCGGCATCAATTGCAACGACCTGCTTGCCGCGGAGACCATGATGATGGTGAAGGAGCGCTTCGTAGAGGCGTTCGGCGTACCCGCGTTTACCATCGGGTTCGGTTGTTCCGGCGGCTCATACCAGTCCCACCAGATTGGCGACAACTATCCAGGGCTCCTTGACGGGATTCTGGTCGGGTGCAGCTTTCCGGAGGTCGGGCACGCGATGGTCACCGTCCTTGTCGATGCCCGGCTTCTCAAACATTACTTTGACTGGGCAAATGCCGAGACCGACGTCACGTGGTCCGAAGCACAGCAATTGGCGGTAGGCGGCTTTGCGAACATGTCCGTCCTGGCCAGGACAGCGGAAGGCGCCGGGCGCGTGGCCAGTGTTCCGATCGACGGATGGCCTTCCGCCGAATTTGACGATGTAGTGCCCGCCACCCCACGATTTGACCCGACGACAATGACCGGCGCACGACCTACGGTTTTTGATCACACGGTCAATGTGTACGGCCGGGATCCGGTATCCGGAAAGGCGCGCTGGCCACTGGACAACCGCGGTATCGAATACGGGCTCAGCGCCTGGCGCGAAGGAAAAATCTCCACAAGGCAGTTCCTGCACCTCAACCGATTCATCGGCGGCCTCGATCGGGACGGCAGGTTCGTTGCGCAGCGAATTGCGCATGATCCCGAGGCGACACGTGCGGCCTATTCGAGCGGGCGAATACTCGACGGTGGCGGGGGCCTGAACGACATGCCGATCATCGACTACCGGGCCTGGGCGGATGCGCGGGACCGCGGCGATACGCACTTGCGCTACCACAGCTTCAGCACCCGTGCGCGTCTCGTTGCGGCCAACGGGGATGCCGGGAATCATGTCATGCTCACCGAAGACGGGCTGTGTGACGGTTGCTCGTTGTTCAGTCTCGACTCGCCTGTACTATCCGGGGCGCTGGACGCACTCGACAAGTGGCTGACCGCCATCCGGTCCGACCGCCAGGGTTCGCTTGCGGAGCGTGTGCGTCGCGACAAGCCGCAAGATGTCACCGATGCCTGTTGGATCGACGGACAAAAGATCGTGGAGCGCCAGCAAATGGGAGCCGGACGTTGCGACGAGGTATTTCATACTTTCGGCTTCCCACGCCTGGAGGCGGGCGCGCCGATTGCGAACAACATCGTGGCCTGTGCCAGGCGTCCTCTCGATGAGACGGACGTCGCAGGAATGTCCCCGGTCGAGGCGGACGAAATGCGCCAGGTGTTTCCCGATGGCGTCTGTGACTGGACGCGTTCAGGTGAGGCGCAAGTGCGTCCGCATCAAGGTGGTTGGTGGCAGTTTGCTCCTGACGCCGGGTAAGTTATTCGTCGTCCTCCGGTTCGTCCATCGCCGCGGCCGCCTCAGCGGCGGCCTCTTCGGTCGGAGGCAGGACATTGAAGGTCTTGCGAATGATGCGAGCGCCGTTGCACCAGACCTCGAACTCCCACTCACCGGGTACGATCTCCCAGGGTCGGTCGAAGCCATAGCCATAGAAGTCCCGAATCCCGACCTTGACCTCACGGTCTTCACGTGACTCCTTCCACACCCGGCCGTTGGGCCGCTTGATACCTTCACCGGGGAAACGAATCACGTTCGTGACCCGAAGCGGCGCGCCCTTCGGCATCGTGTTGATCACGTACTGGATGCCGAAATCGGTGCCGAGCTTTGCAGGGATATCGCTCGTAAATTCCGTGAAGCGTACGTCGTCGACGTCGTCGGCAGCCGGGCGCCGGGAACTCGATGCCAGGCGTGTGCCCGAGCCCGGCCTGGAGTCGAAGATGCCGAAGGCGACTA
>JAGRIN010000184.1 GCA_020443245.1 Pseudomonadales bacterium | reverse complement strand
TTCGATGCGCCTCGCCTGCTCCGAATTGGCATCGAAGAGCTCGTTGACGTTGCAGAATCCGCTGGCGCGCAGCGGTATACCGTCCTCGAGCATCAGGAACGCGCCGCAGGCGCCGGCGCCTGTCAGGACCGGCGACCGGAGGGCCGTGAGGTGCTCCTGGCCGTTACCTCGACTGATCCACGCACCGGACACACGCTGCAAGGACTCGTTAATGTGGGTTGCGCCGATCAACGCGAGTTCATCGGCGCTCACGACGCCGATATTCGACGGTGTATCGGCAATGGTCTGGTCAGTGCGCGCGGCCGTGACGACAATCTCTTCGAGCAAACCGGCCGAAGCCGGGAGGGCGAGACAGCTTGCACCGATTGCGACAAGTGGCAACAGACTTTTCAACATGATCCTTCCCTGACGATGCGCCGCGCACCTTCTATTCTTCGGAATCAACCGCAGGTCGCGCAATATTGACAAATTGTCGCCGATAAAGTGAAACTTCCGCGGAATAATTCGGATGGCAAAGGCGCCCGTGAATGGCCGACGAAACGGTTATCCGGAAAAATCCCGGAAAGGAAAAAACCGAATACGTTACCACGTATCGGCCGTCGCTACTGTCATCGTTACCTCGTAAACCGCAACGGCAATCGCTTGGCATACCCGACGCCGGATTGCCGTTCCGTGGTCTCGATGAATGGAACGCCTACGAGTTCACGTGGCTCAATCCGAAGGGGAAGCCTGAAGTCGCGGTGCTGAAGTTCGAGGTGCCATGCAAATCGGCGCACCTTATCGAGTCGAAATCACTCAAGCTCTACCTGGGCTCATACAGCAATACCAAGTTCGGCCATCGCAGTGAGGTGATCTCCACGCTCGAGTCGGACCTCAGCCTTGCCGCGCAGGCGCCAGTGAGCGTCAGCCTGCTCACGCCCGAGCATGTCCTGCAAACCGGGCTCAGCGTCCTCCACGGGACCAGTCTCGATACGCTCGACGTCGAGATCTCCGAATACTACTGGGATCCATCTTTCCTTCGCGTGCAAAGCGACACAATCGTCCGTGAGTCCGTGTTCAGTCATCTGTTCAAGTCGCTGTGTCCGATGACGGGACAGCCTGACTTTGCGAGCATCCACATCCAGTACGCGGGCAGAAGTATCAACCACGAAGGACTGCTCAAGTACCTCGTGTCGTATCGCTCACATGCCGAATTCGCCGAACAGGTCACGGAACGCATTTTCGTGGACATCATGAATCGTTGTGAGCCGGACCGGTTGACTGTGCATTCGCACTTCACCCGGCGCGGGGGTGTCGATATCTCGTCGGTGCGATCGCACGACGACGCGCCTTCGGCTGAAGTGAGGCTCTGGCGACAGTAGATGCCGCCGTTCAATCGCCCCTCGCAGGGCGCAACAACGATGTTATCCACCGCCATATCGAATTCTTGCCCAGCACCCAGCGATCGATGCGATCGATCTCCTCTGCCAGTCTTTTGGGGTCCTCGAACAACCGGGCGCGTGTAACGAGTTCACGCGCAGGGTCCAGCGGCTTCACGACGCGGGCCGGATTCCCCGCCGCGATCGAGTTTTCCGGAATGTCCGTCACGACGACAGCGCCGGCGCCGATCACCGAATTGCGGCCGATCCGTACCCCTTTGCAGACAATCGCGCCGTCGCCCACCCAGACGTTCTCTTCGAGTACCACCGGGCGCGTCGTGCCGATCGACCTTGTCCTGTCGTAGATGTCATGCCAGTCGGCGTCGGTGATGTAGACACCCGCCGCCAGCATGCAATCGTCGGCGATGCTGATACGTGAAGCGGAGTCCAGGCGCACGCCCGGACACACGAGGCAATTGTTGCCAATCTCGATATGCCCCTGATGTGTGTCGAACTGCCATGTCGAGAGCGAAACTTGCCGGTCGCGCGCGGTGACCATGTGGAGGTTTGCACCGGCCCTGATCCCGTCGCCGTGCAAGCGGACATACCACGGCTTCATGATGTGTGCGCCGGCGCCGAGCGCTGCAAACTGCGGCTCGACAAAGTGGCGCGTATACCATCGCTCCCACACGAGGTAGAGACGCTTGACGAAGTAGGGACGGTGGTCGTGAATCATGCCAACAAGTGTACCTGCACCGAGTTTTCCTGCCACCCGCATTCGCGATACAGTGGCAACCATGATGGATGCCCTGACTGCTCTTCACACCCGGGTTTCGACGCCACGACTTGGCGGCGAGCCGCCAGACGAGAAGGAACTCGAGAACCTGTTCAAGGCTGCCTTGCGTGCGCCGGATCATGCGTTGCTGCGTCCCTGGCGCTTTCTGCTGGTTCGCGGTGAGTCACGCAAGAGACTGGGCGAACTCTTTGCCGACGCGCAGCTGGCGGATGATGATGCGACATCCGAAGCAGCGCTCGAGAAAACGCGAAACAAGCCGTTGCGCGCGCCACTTATTGTCGTTGTTATCGCATGTATCCAGCCGCATCCCAAGGTGCCGGATGTCGAACAACTTATCTCGGCAGGTGCTGCTGCGCATGCCATGCTCATCGCGGCGCATGCGCAGGGAATCGGTGCGATGTGGCGAACCGGCGGCATGGCGTATCACCCCTATGTCATGCAGGGCCTCGGCCTTGCCGCGAGCGAGCGTATTGTGGGTTATCTTTATGTGGGCAGGGTAGAGGGAAAGGTACGGGAACTCGTCCCGCTGCCGGTCGAAGAGTTCGTCACCGAATGGACGGCCTGAATCACACCGGGACGTTGCCGAAAGCAAGCACAGTAACAAGCCTTAGGAAGAACTGATGGTAGCCAAAGCGAAGAACAGGACGACGACGCGAATCCAGGATCGGTCGATCGATGAATTGATCGGTATCTGCAGGGGCGTGATTGCCGATGGCGTCGTCGACGAGCGAGAGGCCATCTTCCTGGGACAATGGATCGAAAACCATCGCGATATCGCCGAGCGCTGGCCCGTCAATATCCTGTACGCCCGGATCACGGAAATGTTGAAAGATGGTGTCCTGTCACGAGGTGAGCAGGGCGAACTGCTGGAGACGTTGCGGGAGATAACCGGTGACAGCGTGATGGTCGCAGAGCCCGGCCGCTCCACGACCTTGCCGCTGGACAAGCCGGCGCCGAAGGTGTCGTTCGTGGGCAAGACGTTTTGCCTGACCGGTCGCTTCGTCTTCGGTTCGAACCTGGAGTGCGAAGAGACCATTCTGGAACTGGGGGGATCGGTGGACAGTTCGCCCGGCAAAGATACGGATTATCTCGTGATCGGTGAGCTCTGCAGCCCTGATTGGGCGCACACGACGTTCGGTCGCAGCATCGAGCGGGCTATCGAACTACAGGAGCAGGGCGCCCCGATCAGCATTATCTCGGAAGAACACTGGGTCGACTCGCTCGCCGGGTAGGCGTGAGCCGGCGCGGGTTCAGAGATCGGGCGTCACCTGTGGAGCCTGCTTTCAGTCGATAACCGGGCGCGGTGGACACGGGATTGTAGCTGGACCCAGGGCGCAGACATCGCGCGGGTCAAAGGTATCGCACGCCGCATACTGGTCGGCTGATCTGGCGGAGAGGGAGGGATTCGAACCCTCGATACGTTGCCGTATACACACTTTCCAGGCGTGCTCCTTCAACCACTCGGACACCTCTCCAGACGCGCGTCGAGCGAGGCGCGAACCTTATATCAGTCGGGGCATATTTTCAATTTCGGGGGCCTGCCAGAGTGGCCCCGACTCCTGTACAATCACATTACCACCTCGGTCCTCCCGCAACGGGGAGTTGTGAACCCCGCCAGGCCCGGAAGGGAGCAACGGTAGCAATATATCTGTGTGCGGGATGTGGCTGAGGTGGCCTTTCTTTCCAAGGCTTCGGAGCTTCCGGGCCTGATCGTGCCCCTAAAGTGAGAGCGAGTCGCTATTTCAGGCGCGGCTGATTGAGATCCTTTGGCTCGGTTTTGCATCGCGATGACGACCTCAACTTTCCGGTCCTGCTCGCTTCGAGTTGCGGGGTCAGGTGACCGCTCAACGAGGTCGTTTGCAGCACAAAATCAGGGCATTTTCGGCCAGTCTTGATCAAATTGGTTAGCGTTTCTATCCAGTTTCTCGCCCGAATGACACGGTTCAACGAAAAAAGTTCACAGGAAGACGTTCGCTTGTTGACAGCCTGTCAGCTAACCAGTTTACTGGGCCTGCTTTACTTCTCATCCGGGAAGGCAGGGGGCATCAAGATCCCCAAAGTTGTAGCCCCCAGGGAGGCAGAGCACTCAAGCTACTGAGGGGGAATACCATGAGACCAAGCGACAAGCACCTCGTCATCGGGGTGATTTCGGCTGCTATTGCCGTACCGTTCTCAAGTGCTGCATTCGCAGCCGAGAAGAAAACTACCCGTAAGATCGAAGAAGTCATCGTCACGGCAGAACGCCAGGAAGCGTCTGTCCAGGACACGTCGATCTCCATTTCTGCATTCACCGACCAGTTCCTCGACGATTACGGTATTCGTAACCAGGAGGACCTGCAGAACTTCGTACCGGCGACCACGATCCAGCCGTACGATGCGACTGTTCGCGGTGTCGGCCGGAACTATCGTGCACTGGGTGGGGACCCCGGTGTTGCGACCTATATGAACGGTGTGTATTCAGAGGACTTGCTGACCGCGACGGCAGCAACCTTCTGGGACGTGCAGCGTATTGAGGTGCTTCGCGGTCCGCAGGGAACCCTGTATGGCCGAAACGCCGTCGGTGGCGCCATCAACATTCTGTACAAAGAGCCGACCGACTTTAACGAATATGCCTTCAAGGCGATTGGTGGCAATTACGGCACCAACGAATACTACGGCATGGTTTCGGGTCCACTCATCGCAGACCAGTTGTCGGGACGCGTGAACTTCGCCGTGCGAAACCATGACGGCGTCGTTGAAGAAATCGGCGAGGGTAAAGACCTCGACAGTCTCGGTAATCGCAACATTGCCGGACTGTTCCGATGGACGCCGACCTCGACGATTACGGTCAACGGTCGCGTCAACGCGATGCGTAACGACCGTATCTTCGGTGGCGCAAACGGCGCGGGCCTCGTTGTACTGAACGAGGAAGGTAACCCGACGCGTAACACCACTGACCTGGTGCCGGGGTATCGCGTGATCGATACCGCCAATACCAACATTGCGAACTATGAAGACAACGACTTCTACGACACCTCGCGCATGAGGCCACCTACTCATCGCACGAGTTACAGGCGTTCTACGACCTGGCAGACAACCTGTCGGTGACATCCGGGATCTTCTTCTATGATGCGACAATCGACCAGCGCGGTGACTTCTACTCCGCAGTTGGCGAGCGGCGCTTCATCGATCCCTATGTCGACCTGACCGGCCTGGATGACTCGATCTACCTGGGCAACAACAACGGTATGGCGACGCTCCACACGGCCAGGACCATCTGTGAAACGTCTCCGACGCCCGCGCCTTCGTGTGCGCGCAACTACGCGGCGGAAAACCCGAGCCTGCCCAACAACAACCTCTACATCTCGTCGTGGCGGGGCGATGACGGTACGTTGCCTGACCTCGATGTCGCGCACGGGCCCAACACGATGGGCAGTGACCTGCTCTACCACACCCAGACGATCCGTAACGCGTTTGCGGCTTATACGCAGGGTGTGTGGGACATCAACACCGCGTTCACGTTGACCGTGGGTGTGCGTTACGCCTATGACGAAGTCACCGCCGAAGAAAACCTGTTCCGTTACACGGAAGCCGGGGCAGCGCTCTTTCCGTTCGTTCCGGGCGGCATGGTTGGTTACAACCTGATTAACGGTGGCCTCGTGGCGGACGCCTCTGCGCCTGGCGGCCTGCGCCCGACGGAGAAGGTCGTCAACGGTGGTATCCCGATCGCGGTCAGTGTGTATCGTCCCTTCTATCGTAAGGACAAGAAGTGGACGGGGCGTATCAACCTCGACTGGAACGTTTCTGACTCGACGTTGCTCTACTTGTCCGCGACTTCCGGCTATCGTTCAGGCGGCTACAACCTCGTGTTCTTCAGCGCGAGCCCGACGGTCGATCCGGAAGAACTCGTTGCTTACGAGTTCGGCTACAAGATGCAACTCCTCGACGATACGTTGCAGTTGAACGGCGCGTTCTACTACTACGACTACTCGAAGATCCATACGGTCGCGGTTGAAGTCGTTCCGGGTCTGGTACCAGGTTCCGCGGCGACCACGACGTCGGTATCGGTCCTGCCCGCGCCGGGTGCGGCCATCTACGGTGCCGAGGCCGAAGTCACGTGGCTTGCGACCGACAGCATCACGCTGGGCGGGAACTTCAGTTATACGCCGAGCGAGTACACCGAGGACCTGTACATCCAGGACTCTACCGGGTTTGACCAGCCGGGTTCACTCTTCCCCAGCTACGAAGGCCGGGTCAAGAACATCAACGGCAACCAGTTGCTGCACGTGCCTGACCTGAAGTACACGGCATGGGGCAGCTACCGCTACCCGCTGAACAATGGTTCGAACATCGATGTGTCAGCCAACTTCAGCTACATCAGCAAGGTCTACTACTCACCGTTCGAGAACGATCACGACGCGGCCCCGTCCTACTCCAGGACGGACGTGCGTGCCACCTGGACGTCGCCCTCGACGCACTGGGTCGTCACGGGCTTCGTGAACAACATTTTCGACGATGTGGGGGC
>JAGRIN010000183.1 GCA_020443245.1 Pseudomonadales bacterium | reverse complement strand
AGGTGCATCAGGCGACGAAAATATCGATCAGGTTTCCGCGGGCTCGCGATGACGCCGGCAAGCACGGCGATGATCGAAAGTGGACTGAGGAGCAGGTCCCGGATGCCGTCCAGCGCGAGCTTGACCTGGAAGGCGAGCACATCGCGTAACAGATGCCAATGGTTGGCCGGCGCCTCTTCTCCCGGCTCTCCTTCACCCACTTTCGTGTCGCTGGACTGCGGTTCGTTCACGGGGCTCTTCCTGCCGGACAATGCCGATATTATGCCAGAACCCTCATGCTAGACTCAGGCGAAAAATGATGAGGCCACAATCGTGCTGGGAGAATACGAAGAACTGGACGCGGTCGCCATTGCGGCACTGATCGCAACCGGCGAGACAACCGCGACTGAAGTACTGGAAACCGCGATCGCGCTGGCTCAAGAGCGGAATGGGACAATCAACGCGATCGTGACACCGATGTACGAGGCGGCGCGCGAGGTCGCGGCGGCGCACCCCACCGGGCCGCTCGGCGGGGTACCGTTTCTCATCAAGGATCTCGCCTACGTCGCCGGTACACGGTGCTCATTTGGCAGCCGGCTCTGGCAGGACTATGTGCCCGACCATGACGCGGATATCGTCAAACGGTATCGGGCGGCGGGTCTCGTTCTTTTCGGCAAAACAAACACACCGGAGGTGGGGCTCGCGGCGACAACTGAACCTGTGTTTCTCGGGCCTTGCAGGAATCCCTGGGACCTGTCTCGCTCGACCGGCGGGTCAAGCGGCGGCGCCGCGGCTGCCGTGGCGGCACGCATCCTGCCAGTCGCACACGCGACCGACGGGGGTGGATCGATCCGGATTCCAGCATCGTGTTGTGGACTTGTCGGATTGAAGCCGACACGTGCCCGCACGCCGCTCGGGCCCGATGTGGGAGAAGGCTGGGGCAGCATGGCGACCGCTCACGTGGTCTCGCGCTCGGTGCGGGACAGCGCGGCCTTACTGGACGCTACGCACGGCCCGGCACAAGGCGACCCTTACCACGCGCCGCCATTTGAAGGTTCATACCTGTCGGCCCACCAGTCCGAGCCGGGAAGGTTGCGGGTCGCAATCGACCTGCGGCCCATCAACGGCGGGCCAGTCAGCGCTGAATGCCGCGACGGTATCGAGTCGGCTGCGAGATTGCTGGCGTCGCTGGGCCATCACGTCGAAGAGGTCGATATGGACTATGACCGGGAATCGCTCGGCATGGCAGCCGGTGCCCTCGTGATGGCGAATGTACGCAACAACATCCTTCGGCGCGCAGAGGCGCTCGGCGTCACGCCGTCGCCGGACAACACCGAAGCGCTGACATTGCGATTCGTGGAAATGGGCGCCGGTATTACAGGAGAAACTTACGCACGCGCCATCAACCAGATTCACGCCACCACCCGGTGGATGGAAGGGTTCTTCACAAAGTGGGACCTGGTCATGAGCCCGACGTTGCTCTCCCCGCCCCCACCGCTGGGATTCATGGACACAAGCAGTGACGACGGCGACACATACGCCGCGCACTTCAACACGTTCTGGGGCTTTACGAACCTCTATAACGCGACGGGGCACCCGGCCATTTCATTGCCGCTGCACTGGACCGATGAGGGGTTGCCGGTCGGTATCCAGTTTGCTGCGCCCTTCGGGAACGAACTGCGCTTGTTGCAGCTGGCCCGACAGCTCGAGGTTGCAGCGCCGTGGGCGGATCGCAGGCCACCATTGATCACCTGACGATCCACACTCATCGTCCCTGTCCTCAACGTGCCGCAGGGAGGTCCAACGCCCTGGCGCCGACCCACTTGACTGCGCCCGGGTCAGTCGATGTCTACGAGGCCCAGGCGGATCGCTTCGGCTGTGGCCTCGGCCCTCGACGTCACGCCGAGCTTCGTGTAGACGGATTTGACGTACCCCTTGACTGTATTGTTGGTAAGTCCAAGAAGCTTCGCAGACTCGGTGACGCTGAGACCTTTTGCGATGAGGCCGAGGACTTCCTGTTCACGGGGGGCGAGATTTGACTCTTGTTTCGAGGTTGCCCGTGCATTGAAGTGATCGACCATCTTGCGGGTCACTGCGGTCGAAACGGCAGGTTCGCCGCGAGTGATCCCCTGCAGGAATGAGACAACCTTGTCGCGGTCCTGGTCTTTCAGGATGTACCCCTGGGCGCCGGCTCGCAGCGCGGTGAACAGGTTGCGGTCGTCATCGTAAATGGTCGCCACGATGATATACGTCTCGACGCCGGACGTACGCCGTATGGCCGTGATGACATCGACGCCGGAACCGTCAGGCAGCCCGAGATCGACGATTGCAACGTCAAACGCCGCAGTCGTGAGCAGCGTCCGCGCACCCGCGACATCCCCGGCATCGAAGATTTCTCCATCCGGCCACGCCGTGGCGGCGCACTGACAAAGCCATGCGCGGGTGTCGGCGTTGTCTTCGACGACAAGAACTCTTCTCTGGCTCATCGGCTCCGAGGCATCGATATTGTAAGGGTTAATTTACAATAGAAAGGATCGTGTGCAGGCACTACCCCCCGAAGGGGGGAATATTGCTAGTATTGTTGCATGTGGGTCGTCATTGTACTTCTCCTCGCCCTTTGCCCTGCCTTCGCCTGCGCGGACCCGCCGCCATTCGTGGAAGTCAGCTCGGCAGAATACAGGGTCAGCGCCTCGCAATCTCCGCCGGTGACCGGCGACTGGAAGCCTATCGACCTGCCGTATGCGCCGCGGGGATTTACGCCGGAACGACTGGGCGATGTGACATGGTTTCGATTCAGGGTCCCTTCGCTCAACCTGAGATCGGAGCAGTCTCTCTACATCTGGCGCCATAACGTCTCGGCAGAAGTATTCCTCGGTAATGACCGGATTGGCGGAATGCGGCCTGACGGCAAGCTGTTTGGCGCGATCGGCTGGAACTATCCGATTCTGGTTCACGTGCCGACGCACGAATGGCGCGCGGAGAGTTACTTCTATGTGAGGCTCGTCGGAGAGACTTACGGCTCAATGCTGTCGACCGTATTGGTCGGCGATACCGAGGCGTTGACACCGCTCTACTCGGAACGACTTTTCTGGCAAGTCGAGACGAGCAAGTGGTCGTTTTCGATCACGTCCCTGATGGGTGTTTTCGTACTCTGGTTGTGGTCGCGCAGGCGCCAGGACAAGATGTATCTTTGGTTCGCGGGCGCCTGTTTCTCCTGGTCGATCGTCACACTGTACCTGTTCCTCGACGTCCTCCCACTGCCGCTTGCATGGTGGCTCAGCGTCATTCACACGGCGCTCGACATCATGACCTACTGTCTCGTCTCGTTCATGGTAGCGGCAGAGGAAACGCCCCGGCCTCGTTTCAGGAGGAGCCTGCTCGGGGTTGTCGCCCTGGCGAGCCTGCTCCACTTCGTATATCCGCACGATCAGTTCTTCTTGATCGCGTACACGTTTCACGCCGTGTGTCTTGGCTTCTTCATGTACCTGGGTGCAGCCTACCTGCGTGACACAATCCGCAACCCGGGGAACACCAGCACATGGTTCACGTGTGCATTTGCCGTGATGTTGGCGTTCTGGCTGCACGACTGGTACTACTTCATGTCGAGTCCGAAGGCGGATTGGGTACGCGCATCGAACACGCTCCAGCTTGGCGTACCGGCCATGCTCGTCATCCTCCTGGTTCACCTGGTCAATCGCTTCGTCACCGCACTCGACGAAGCGCAGGCGTTGAACGAGAACCTGGAGGCGCGCGTCGAGGCACACAGGCTTGCACTCGAAGAGAGCTTCAACCGCAACCGGCTGATGGAGATCGAGCAAACGGCCGCCCGGGAGCGGGAGAAGATCTATCGCGACTTGCACGACGACGTCGGCTCCCGGCTCGTATCGATCGTTCACTCGGCAGATGAAAGTCGCGTATCGAATCTGGCACGCAGTGCCCTCGAATCCCTGCGAGAAGCCATCTACCGCGCACATTACCAGGAGCAGGCACTGGGCACATTTGTCGACGCCATCGAGGAAGAAGCGCGCATTCGCGTCGAGACAGCAGGCAAGCAACTAGCCTGGCGCCAAAGTGGACTACATACCGATCCGATATTGCCTTCGGACGTGTGTTACCACGTGACCCGAATGGCTCGCGAAGTGATGACGAATATCCTCCACCATAGCCACGCCGCCGTCATCGATGTACACGTCGACGTCACGCGCGATGCGATCCGGTGCACAATCCGTGACGATGGTTCGGGATTCGATCCCGACCATGCGCAAGGCAACGGCATCAGGAACGTCCGCTACCGGGCGTCACAGATCGGCGCCACCGCCGAGTGGCAAAGTGCACCGGGCGAGGGAACGACCGTGACACTCCTGTTTCCTCGACATTGCCTGCGACCCGAAGCGCGTACAGCGGACCCATATTCCGCAGCAGCGAATTGAAGCGCATCCCTTCGCGCGTTATCGTCGATCTTCTGTACCAGCCCGGGGGTGCCTGCGATGAAAGTCCTCATTGCGATGATGAGCCACGAAACCAACACGTTCTCACCCGTCCCGACGCCGCTCACGCGCTTCGGCGCAGGCCGTAATCCGGCTGAGGGTCCCGCAGCCCTCTCGCAGGCGCGAGGCAAGCGTTCGACGATGTCAGGGATGGTGCATGTCGCAGACGCCATCGGTGCCGAGATCATCACCCCCATCGCAGCGGGTGCGCCGCCTTCCGGACCAGTCCATGACGACGCCTATGCGTATATGACTGACCGGATTGTCAGCAGTATCGGTGATTGCGATGCGATCCTGCTCGACCTGCACGGCGCCATGGTCACGCAGTCGCTGGAAGACGGCGAGGGTGCATTGCTCTCTCGTATCCGCGCGATGCGACCCGATGTACCGATTGCTGTCGGCCTCGATATGCACGCTAACCTCTATCCCGCGATGGTTGAGAATGCGACGGTCATCGCCGGCTACCAGACGTATCCTCATATCGACATGTTCGAGACGGGTGTGCGAGCGGCGCAGGTCCTCATCGACTCGATGGCCGGCAAAGTGACGCCCACCATGGTGTGGGGTAACGCACCGATGTTGCCGCACGTGATGCGCCAGGGGACAGACGATTTCCCCAACAGGGATTTGCAGCGGCGGGTCAAGGAAATGGAGCGGGGCGAGGCGCTGGTCGCCAGCCTGTTTACGGGTTTCCCTCACGCGGACATTTACAACGCCGGTCTCAGCGTCGTGATCGTCACAGACAACGATGAGGCGAAGGCACGGGAACTGCGCGACGAGTTGCTCGAAATGGCCTGGCAGAATCGGAAGTCTTTCGTTTACAAACTGGAACCGCTGGCGGATTCTGTCGGCAGGGCCAACGACGCGGCCGAATCCGAAGGCAACGGCCCGGTGATCCTCCTGGATCACTACGACAACACGGCCTCCGGCGGTTCGATGGACACAACGGAAGTACTAAGGGAAATCCTGAACCAGGGTCTCGAGGACGTCGCGGCGTTCGGTATCTTCGACCCCGATGCGGTAGAAACCATGATCGACGCAGGCGTCGGTAGCGAGGTCACGGTTTCCCTCGGCGCCAAATTCCATCTCGACGCGCTCGAAGCGCAGAGCAAGCCCCTCGAGGTAACGGGCACGGTAAGGTTGATATCGGACGGGGCGTTCACTGTCACGGGGCCGATGGGTACTGGCGCCACCATGAACATGGGCCGTACCGTGGTGCTCGACACGGGCAAGGTGCAGATCGTGGTGATCTCACGCCACGTCGAACCTTACGACCTTGGATGCTTCACGAGTCTGGGCATCGATCCCTTGCGCAAGCGATTCCTCATGCTGAAGAGCCGGATTCACTATCGCGCGACCTACAAGGCGATCGCGAAATCGATCATTGAATGCGCGGGCGTCGGCGTTTGCACCTCCGACTACGACCAACTCACTTTCAAACACGTTCGCCGTCCCATCTTTCCGCTCGACAACCTCAACTCCGACACGTTCCGCGAAGGGTTTCCCCAGGACTGACGCCGGGGTATCGAGTTGGTCCCATACCGTCGATGTCTAGTAAGATGCCGAGGGACCAGGCCCTGGCAGGGGGAACTATGGCGACGTCATTTCATGTGGAGCCGATCGATGCGAGTTTCGGTGCAATCGTTACTGACATCAACCTCGCAAAGCTCGACGCGCAGACATTCAATTCACTGTACCGAACCTGGCTAGACTATGCGCTGCTCATCTTCCCGGAGCAGTTCCTGGAGCGCGATGACCAGGTCGCGTTTGCGAAGCGCTTCGGGGAACTCGAGTTCGACATTGCACCGATCAGCAACGTCAGGCGTGACGGGTCACTGCGTCCCGACGACGACAGCGACGATGTCGTGAAAATCCTGAAGGGCAATATGGGCTGGCATGCCGACAGTACTTACATGCCGGTCCAGGCGAAGGGCGCCGTGTTCAGCGCACACGTCGTGCCGAGCGTCGGTGGTGAAACCGGATGGGCTGATATGCGCGCGGCTTACGATGCCCTGGACGAGAAAACAAGGACGCGCATCGAAGGGCTCAAGGCGTACCACTCCTTGCACTACAGCCAATCAAAACTGGGCCACTCACACAAAGCCGCCAGCCAGTACAGCGGCTACGGGTTCCATGATGGCGAAGTGCCGCTGCGTTCGCTGGTCAAGACACATCCCGAAACCGGGCGCAAGTCACTACTCATCGGCCG
>JAGRIN010000182.1 GCA_020443245.1 Pseudomonadales bacterium | reverse complement strand
TCGATAACTTCCGACATCTTGTCACGCATGCCCTCGGCGTTGGGGAATGCATCGGCGAGCATCTCCTGGTAGAACAGCGCCTCGCCGCTGCGCCCCTGTCTCGCGAGCAGTCGAATCAGGTTCTGAATCAATACGACACGCTTACGGGTAAACCGGTCAGTAGACGGCATGCGGGATACAGCGTCAGTGAGCGCTGACTCCGCATCGTCATAGCGCCCCTGCCGCACATAAACGGCGCCAAGCAATGTGAACGCATCAACGCTCTCGGGATGCGTCTCGAGCAACTTCTTGAGCCTGGCCTCCGCGCCCTCGAGGTCACCCGTCAATGTCACGACGGTGATGATCCCGATCTGCGCGTCCACGTTGCCGGGATCGATCTTGAGCGCACGCTGGTAGGCCGCCCGGGCCTCCGCCACGTCGCGCAGGCCAAGCCTTGCCTCACCGTTGATCAGCTCGACTTTTACCGGATCTTGCTTGAATACGTCCGCATGCTGGCGGACCAGCAGCAGCGCACTCGCAAATTTGCCGCGAGCGAGATATGCCTCGGAAAGGGTTTCGAAATAGCCGAGCGTCGTGCCTTCGATTCGTTCAAGCAACGCGAGCGCAGCTTGCGGAGCACCGAGGGTGATCTGGACCCTCGCCAGCAACACACTGGCCTCTTCGTTGTTGGGGTCAATTTGCAGCGCGGCGCGCGCCTCGATGATTGTCGCGTTGAACTGGCCCTGCTCGAAGAATGCCTGGCCGGTACGAAGGTGGGTCTTGATGTCCGCCCCGGTCTCTTGCTTTGCACAGCCGGCAACGAAAGCCGCCAGCAGAATGGCCACGAACGGAAGGACACGCCACGCGGTCTGTTGCGGTCTGTGAGGTCCTCTTGCAGGCAAATCTGGCATTCCCGTCACACAAACACGCATCTTACAACACCTCGGCGGGTGACAGTTGCCGCTCAGTAGGCGTTCTTGCTGAATAGCACAAAGACCGTGCGGAACATGATTTCAATATCGAGCCAGATCGACCAGTTGTTGATGTAGGCGAGATCATAATTGACCCGGTTCTCCATCTTGTCGAGCGTATCGGTTTCACCCCTGAACCCGTTGACCTGGGCGAGTCCGGTAAGCCCCGGCTTGATTCGGTGGCGCAGCATGTAGGCGCGAATCTTGCCCCTGTAGAACTCGTTGTGCGCGAGTGCGTGGGGCCTCGGCCCGACCAGGGACATCGAGCCTTCCAGGACATTGAAGAGTTGGGGCAACTCATCAATGCTGGACTTCCGGATGAAACGCCCTACCGGCGTGATCCTGTCATCCTGCTTTGTCGCCTGTTTCACGACGCCGTCTTTCTCGTCGTGCACATACATACTACGGAACTTGTAGACCTCGAGGATCCTGCCGTCCCAGCCGTGGCGTTTTTGCTTGAAGATCATCGGTCCGGGCGAGGTCAGTTTCACCGCCAGCGCCGTCGCGATCAGTATGGGCGAAAGCACCAGTATCGCGAGGAAAGCGAGCGTCTTGTCCATCGCTGTTTTGGCGAGCGCGGACCCGCCAACCAGGGGTGTCTCGGAGAACGAGATGAGCGGCACGCCGGCTATTTCCTTGATCGAATGATTCAGCAGGCTGACGCCAAAGATGTCCGGCGCCCAGATGACGTCCACATTTGCCTCAACGAGCGACAGCGCCAGATCCCTGATTCGGGCCGACTCAGCCATCGGCAGGCAGATGTACACGCGCCGGACGCCCTGCTCGGCGACGATACGATCGATGTCCTGGGTCTCGCCGAGCCATGGCACATCGATTTCCTTCCATGCGCCTGCGACAGAAGCATCGTCGTCCACCACGCCGACGACCGTCTCGGCGATCCACTGGTTGCGGTTGACGTGCTCGGCAATGTGCCTCGCAAGGTCTCCGCCCCCCAGCATCAGCGTTGGGATCGCTTCGGAAATAAAGCGGACAGCGACGGTGCGGGTAACGTAATACACAACGCACTGGCCGAAAAATCCTGTGATACTCCAGGTGAGAATGACTTCCCGGGAAAAAGTATCGCTGGTTTTGGTGACAAAGCCGAAAGCTGCGAGCAGGACGACAAGCATGCCCCACGCCTGCATCAGCGAGGAAAAGTAGTCGCTGCGCGCATTGTCGTGTCGATAGACGCCCACGGCCTTGTAGATCACCGTCATCAGCAGGAATGCGACGATTGCGAGGATTCGGTACTCCGTCGAAAACTCGCCCTCCTTGGTGTAGGTGTGGAAAACCAGCAGTCCCTGGACCACGAAATGGTCCAGCAACATCTGGATCCAGACCTTTGCCGAGCGGGACTGACGGAATAGTTGCCTTGAGTCGTCGGTAATCATTCAGAACATTGCTGTGAACATGCGGGGCGGCGACACGCCGGACCACGGCGGATTATCGCCTTGTAAAATCGAATTTACTAGGTTCAAATTCGAGCAGGTTCAGGTGGCCCGGTCTTGAAGACAGTTCTCGTCACTCTCGTTTTCCTTCTCGCAGGACTCGCGATTGCGGTGCCGTTGCTCGTCATCGAGTCTCATCCCATGGTCGGCGGCTCAAGCGTCTATACAGCCGAGAGTATCGATCGCGCGAAGGCACTGCTCGTTCGAAACGATCCGAGGCAATACCCACCCGGAGAGATTGTCACGCAGTGGATTGACGAGACCGAAGTTTCGGTTGTTGCCACATACCTGCTCAATCAGGCGGACGCCGGTGCTGTGGCGCTGGAATTTCATCCGGGCCGCGCCTATGTCCAGTTCACCACCGAACTGCCTGACAACCCCATCGGTCATTATGTCAACGCGACGCTGATCCTGAGCCAGGCAGGCAACACCATGCGCATCGACTCGCTTTCCATCGGCGCAGTCACACTGCCGGGCTTCATTGCGGATCGCATGCGTCACTCGATCAACAAGGCCCTTCTGTCCATACCGGAGTACCGCACGGCCATCGAGTCCCTAAACGGGCTTCAACTCCTCGAAGACCGCATGCTCATCGCATACCAGTGGCGACCTGAACTCATCGACAGCATCAAGTCGCAGGGTCAGTCCTTGCTCGTCGATGACGCAACGCGGGAACGACTGCTCGCCTACTACAAACAGATTCAGCTCGTCGCGGCGAAGCCGGGTCCACAGGACGTGTCGCTTTCCGAATTCCTGCGTCCTGTCTTCATTCTTGCCGAGGCAAGGTCCGGCGAAACTGATGCGATCGAGGAAAATCGCGCGGCGTTCCTTGCGCTGGCGTTTTACTTCGGTGGCATCGACATCGCCCACATGGTCGGTGTCGCGTTGCCGGAGTCACGCGAGATCCATGCCAGGCGACTCACACTGTGGGGACGCTATGACTTCACACAACACTTCCTGACATCGGCTGCGCTCACGCTAACGAGCGGAACCGGTCTCGCCGACACCGTCGGGATGTTCAAGGAACTCGACGACGCAAAAGGTGGAAGCGGCTTCAGCTTTACCGACCTCGGCGCCGACCGCTCAGGCGTACGCCTCGCCGCGCTGTCGGTGCAAAGCCACCAATCGGCACGCCAGGTGCAGGCATTCCTTTCTCGTCCACACGAGGAAGCGCACTTCATCCCTGACTTTCTCGACCTGCCGGAGTTCCTGACCAACGCCGACTTCGAGCAGAATTATGGCGGCCACGGCAGTCCACGCTATCGGGAAATCCTCGCCGATATCGAGTCACGAATCGATGGCTGCAAGGTGTACAATGCGGTCACGATATAAGAAGAAACGGCGGTCTCCTTGGCACGTTCCCACTTACTCAACACGCCTATCGATGCACTGACGGAAGCCGAAGTTGTCGACCGTGTCGACAAGGCGATCGAAGCCGGCGAGGCGATTCGGATCGGTGTCGTCAACGCTGCGAAGATCGTGGCGATGCAGCGGGACAAATTGTTGTATGACGATGTGACGTCATCTGATCTTGTCCTCGCTGACGGCATGTCCGTCGTCTGGGCATCGCGCATCCTGGGCGAGCCGCTCCCTGAGCGCGTTGCGGGAATCGACCTCATGTTCCGTTTCTTCGAACTCGCAGACAAGAAGGGCCTTCGTGTCTACTGCCTTGGTGCAACCGAAGAAATCTCGAAGACAATCGAAGCAAACCTCAAGCGCGACTATCCCGGGCTCGTTCTCGCCGGCCGACGCAACGGCTATTTCGACGATAGCGAGGCCGAGGGCATCGCACGCGATATCGCCGCATCCAGGCCGCACTTCCTGCTGGTCGCAATGACGACCCCGCGAAAGGAAAATTTCATGGGCCGGTTCGCGGACATCCTCGACGTTCCCGTGATACACGGCGTGGGCGGATCGTTCGACGTCTATGCAGGAAAGGTAGAGCGGGCGCCGGAATCCTGGCAGCGACTCGGCCTCGAATGGCTCTACCGGGTCAAGCAGGAGCCTCGCAGGCTATGGAAGCGCTATGCGGTCACCAACGTGAAGTTCATGTGGATGGTACTGAAGTCGTTGATCGGGATCAGGTCCCGAACGGCGGCAGACTGATTGCTGTCGTCAGGTCTCAGTCAGAATTGGCAACCAGCTTCTCGATGCTGGTCAACTCGGGTTTCCCCTCGTTGCGAATGCCATAACGCTTGAGCAGGTCATACAGCGTTGGCCGCGTCACACCGAGCAGTTTGGCCGCGGCAGTGATTTTCCCACCTGAAATCGCCAGCGCCTTGATGATGGCAGAGCGTTCTGCCCCTTCACGGACATGTTTCAGGTTCAGCGCGAGTTCGCCGACTTCCTCGAGACCGAGGTCAATCGCCGTCACAAATTTGCCGTCGGCCATCACGACGCCGTTCTTCACCTTGCTGATGAGTTCGCGAACGTTGCCTGGCCATTGGTAGGCGTCGATCGCCGCCAGCGCGGTCTCGTCAAAGTTGACGATATCGCGGCTGTATTCCTTGGCGAACTGGTTGAGGAAATAACGTGCGAGCAAGAGCTTGTCTTCGCCGCGGTCCGCAAGCCTGGGAATGTTGATCACGATTTCTGAGACCCGGAAGTAGAGGTCTTCCCTGAATGTGCCCTCGCTGACCATGAGCTGCAGGTTTTTGTTGGTCGCGCACACGATCCGGACATCGACGGGGATTTCGACACGACCGCCGACTCGCTCGATGACACGCTCCTGAATGAAACGAAGGAGCTTGGCCTGGGCCGGCAACGGCATGTCGCCCAACTCGTCGAGGAAGAGCGTCCCGCCCTTGGCAGACTCGATCTTTCCGATCGTCTGTTTCGCAGCGCCGGTAAACGAGCCTTTCTCGTGACCGAAGAGTTCGCTTTCGATCAGCGATTCGGGAATTGCAGCACAGTTGATGGCAACAAACGGACCATCCTTTCGCGCGCTCAGCGCATGGATTGCACGCGCGAGGACTTCCTTGCCGGTACCGCTCTCGCCGTACAACGAGCAGGTTACGTCGGTCGCCGCGATCTTCTCGAGTTTGTTGCAGATATTGAGCATCGCCGGGTGACTCGTGATGAGTCCGGTCAGCGGTGACGTTGCCTGCTGCTGCAATTGACGGTTCTGGTATTCCAGCTCGTACATCTGGAACGCCCGGTCGACGATCAGGTCGAGTACCTGTGTGTCCACGGGCTTGGGATAGAAATCGTATGCACCCATCGAAACGGCGCGCAGCGCATGTTCGGTTTCGTTGGTGCCGGTGACCACGATGACCTTGGTATTGCGTGAAAGCTTCAGGATCTCTTGCATGGTCCTGAAACCTTCGGTCACGTCGTCTTCGTGCGGAGGCAGGCCGAGATCCTGGATCACCACGGAAGGCTCGTGAAGTCGCAACGCTTCGATAGCCGAATCAAAGTCGTTGGCGAGCACCACGTTGTACTCACCTTCGCTAAAGTGCCACTTGAGCTGCTTCTGCAACCCCAGGTCATCTTCAACGATCAGGAGCGTGGGATTATCCATTGTTTTTGGGGCGACCCTATCCTAAGCCATCTCTCAAGCAGACAGCTCCAAATTATTGAACCCTAAGCACGTTTATTAATCAAGAAAGGCTATGGTAAATGCCACAAGCCGTTTCTCACAAGTGCGCGAAACTGCCAAATTCTCTCAGCTTGCCCGTCCGAGTCGGGCAAAAAGCGTCACCGAGACCGCTCCCAGGCATATTCCGACCACGTTGGAGAGGAAGTCCACCACCTCGGGGGTCCGACCGGGCAGGTAATACTGCACGAACTCAAGGCAAATGGCCAAGGTCAGGAGGCCAATTACCCGATAAATGGCCGATTTCCATGGATATTGCAGGGTTTTATAGAGCAACGCCGCTGAAAGGCCGGTAAACAGTACGAGGTGGTCCAGCGAAAGGTCGCTCGTGATGGACTCGACAAAGTCATGGACAACGAGCCTCGGCGCATCAGGGACAAACAGCAACAGCGCGGCGCCCGATACCGGGACAAGGGCCACACGCCAGCCGCCGAACGACAGCAGGGCAAAGGAAACGAGCACCCCCAGGACAACCCAGCCAACCATCACCGCCTGCTTCAGCGCACCGATCAGGGGCCGGGGCTCAACCGGAATCGCCGATACGCCATCCACGACGAACTGGCCGGTAGCACCTGTCAGCTCGCAGGAGACCTTGATGCGGTCGAATCGCGACGAGGGCAGGAAAGCGACCCCGCTCACGTCATTGAGCGCACCCGTGCCAGTGCCGGTCCAGATCTTCAAAGG
>JAGRIN010000181.1 GCA_020443245.1 Pseudomonadales bacterium | reverse complement strand
GTCGGACTGGATAGTTGGCGGCAACGGCAGCGCCGACCAGGTGTTTGCGGCCATGCGTGGCGACAAGTCCGCCGTCACGTTGCCCGCGAGCGCCCGCTACAAGTTCCGCGTACGAATCGAACCGGGCATCCGGTCCGGCAGCACCGAGATCTATCTTGAAGAGCATTCGCTGCCGCTGGGAGATCTCGTCAGCACCGGCGTCGACTGGACGGGTACGTCGGACAACACCGAACTTGAAGGCGTTGCACTGAACAGTATTGCCTATTACCTCGGCGACGAAATCAACCGGACGCCATCTTTCTCGATGCTCGCCACCAACATCGGCGGCCAGCGAGCCGAGCTGATTCCGGATCGACTGAAGCCGGTACTGAAGTACAAGTTGCCGTTCGATCGTGCCTGGGCGACCGTGGGTGACGCGCTCGAGCAGGCCAAGATCAATGTCGAGGACCTCGACCGGTCTTCAGCGATCTATTACGTGTATTACGATGCGGAGCATGCGGGCGAACCGGGATTCTTCTCTCGCCTGTTCCAGGGCGATGAAGCGAAGGCGGAGCGTAACGACAAGAACCGTTACATCGTTCGGCTCGATGCGCGGGAGAAGACCGACGAGGTTGACGTGACCGTCATGAAGGACGCCAAGACGCTCGCGAATGCGGACGTTGCCGAGCAGTTGCTCAAAATCATCAAGGAGTACTCCACATAGGTTCGATGCGCTTCGCTTCCCTCGGCAGTGGCAGCCGGGGTAACGGTACGCTTATCGAGGACGGCGACACCTGCCTTCTCGTCGACCTCGGATTCACCCTCAAGGAAAGCGTCCGACGCCTGCGTCGCCTCGGACGGCAGCCGGAAGACGTCTCGGCCATCCTCGTGACCCATGAACACGCCGACCATGTACATGGCGTCGGTGCGTTTGCGCGCAAGTTCGGGACGCCCGTATTCATGACGCCTGGCACGCACAAGGGTGCGCGTCTCGGTACGGTGCCCAAGCTCGAGAAGGTCAACTGTCATCGCGCTTTCCGGGTCGGTTCCGTGGGTATTGAACCCGTGCCCGTGCCCCATGACGCACGCGAACCGTGCCAATACCTTTTCATGTCGGGCGGCGTGCGAGTGGGGCTGCTCACCGACCTCGGGCACATCACGCCTTTCGTCGCGGAGCGCTACGACGGATGTGACGGATTGATGCTGGAGTGCAACCATGATGTCGGGATGCTTCGCGACGGCCCTTATCCCTGGCCCCTCAAGCAGCGCGTGGGCGGCATTCACGGACACCTGAACAATGTCCAGGCGGCGGGACTCCTGGACGTCGTGAACATTGCACGCATCCAGCAACTGGTTCTTTGCCACCTGAGCGAGCAGAACAACCTGCCGGACCTCGCCACGCAAGCCGTGGAACCGGCTCTCTCGCGCAGCAATGCGAGACTGACGGTCGCGGCGCAGGAATCCGGCTTCGACTGGATCGAGGTCGGTAGCTGATCCTTCGATCAGGCCCGGGTTGCAAACTGGTATTTTATACAGTACTGTATACAACTCCAGTAATTGCTGAGCTTTCAAGATGAAGATTCGCCACATCCGCTCTCTCGATCTATGGCTGCTGACGCGCGGTAATCGCGTGCTCTATCGCGGCAAGGCGAGTCCCTGGAAGTCTCCTGCCGTCATCGCGGCAGCGCTGCGGCGTGAAGGCAAGACCACGCTCAATGTCGCCTGATCGCGGGTGAAATAGCGGGGGTAAACGAGTAGTCTACGCGTTTTCCGGTTGAGTCAGAGGTAGCGCGTGCCCGCCCACGTCATCGAGGTAACGATCCAGAACTTCCAGGCAGAGGTCGTCGAGAAGTCGAAGACGGTACCAGTCCTGCTGGAGTTCTACGCGAATGAGGCGGAGCCCAGTCGGCAACTTGCGCCCGTTTTGGACAAGCTGGCGACAGAGTATGGCGGCAAGTTCCTGCTGGCGCGGGTAGATATTCGCGAGAATCAGCAACTGGTACAGCAGCTCGGCGTACGTACGTTGCCGACCGTCAAAGTCATCTTCCAGGGCCAGCTGGTCGAGAACCTGGAAGGACCCCAACAGGAGCCGCAGCTCCGCGCATTGCTCGACCAACTCACCATGAGCCCGCTCGAGATGATCCGTGGTGAGGTCGATGCACTGCTTGCCGCGGGTGACCGCAGGGGCGCCATCGAGATGCTTGGGCAGGCCGTCGAGGCCGAACCCCAGAACAACGCGCTGAAGGCAGAACTCGCTGACCTGCTGATCATGGAGGGCCAGGTCGACGAGGCGAGACAGATCATCGCGAGCCTGCCCGCGGACACCGAGGGGCTCAGCAAGCCCCAGCACCGTATTGAGTTCATGGAACGCGCTGCCGGACTGGCGCCGCTCGCGGAACTCGCGTCATCGGTCAAGGCGAAGCCGGATGATCTTCAGCTCCAGGTGGATCTCGCCATCGCACTGGTGGCGAACGACGAGATGGAGCAGGCATTGTCATTGCTGCTCGATGTCATGAAGCGCGATCGGACCTTCGACGACGAGGTCGCGCGAAAAACCATGATCAAAGTCTTTGACCTGCTGGGCAAGGGCAACGAGCTCGCGACACAGTATCGACGCAAGATGTTCACCTTCCTGCACTAGGCCCGCACCAGGCCTGCACCAGGCGTTCTTGCCCGGCGCTCCCTGACTGTATAAATTTACAGCCAGTCTGCTAGACTATGGGGGTCAGATCTTGAAAGGTGCGTCATGTCCCTCGTCATGCTTTACGCAACAGCCGGATTTGCCCTCGGTGCGATCATCTCGCTGGTTGTGGTTTTCTTATGGGCGAGACACCAGATTGCCCGCCGGGATGAGCACCTCACCGCGGCGCGGTTGACCGAAGCGTCGCTGTCGAGCGAAGCGGAGGGCCTGCGAGCACGGATGAGCGACCTTGCCTCCCGGCTCGAAGAGGCGAACCTGACGCTTGAGACCCTGCGAGCGGACAATACTGCCCATCGAGAACAAATCTCCGGCCTGACCGCCACGCTCGACGAACAACAGAAGCACAATGAGCAGAAGCTCGAACTCCTGGAGCAGGCGCGTGAACGGCTCAACACGGAGTTCAGGAATCTCGCCAACGAGATTTTCGATGCCAAGCAACGCACCTTCCGGGAACAGAACCAGACCCAGCTCGACGGCCTGCTGGGGCCCCTCAAGGAACGAATCAAGGATTTCGAGAAGCGCGTCGAGGACACGTACACGCAAGAAAGCAAGGAACGTTTCTCTCTCATCAGGGAGGTGAAGAGCCTGCAGGAGCTCAACTCCCGGATCAGCAAGGATGCCGTCAACCTGACGAATGCCCTGAAAGGAGAGAACAAGACGCAGGGAACCTGGGGTGAGGTTGTCCTCGAAAGCGTGCTCGAAAAGTCGGGGCTCGTGCGTGGCCGGGAGTACGAAATCCAGGTCAGTCTCAAGACCCAGGAAGGCCGTCGTCTCCAGCCGGACGTGGTTGTCCACCTGCCGGAGGGCAAGGACGTCATCGTCGATTCGAAGGTGTCCCTGGTCGCCTACGAGCGGGCCTGCAGCGCTGAGTCCGAGGAGACCCGAAGGCAAGCGATGAAAGCGCACGTTGCCTCACTGCGCCAACACATGAAGTCGTTGTCCGCCAAGGACTACCAACAACTGTATGGCCTGCGGACGCTCGATTTCGTGCTGCTGTTTGTTCCTGTCGAGGCTGCTTTCTCGGCGGCGGTGAGTGAAGATGCGGACCTGTTCAAGGACGCGTTCGATTTCAACATCATGGTCGTTTCACCTTCGACCTTGCTGGCGACGCTCCGGATGATTCGCAACATCTGGCGATTCGACCAGCAAAACCGGAACGCACAGGAAATTGCCCTGCGGGCCGGCGCCCTCTATGACAAGTTCGTCAACTTCGTCGGTGACCTTGAAGACATCGGCTCCCGGATCGACTCGGTACAGACCGCGTATGAGAAGGCGCACAACAAACTTGTTTCCGGGAAGGGCAACCTTGTCTCACGTGCCGAGGGGATGCGTGAACTGGGCGCCAAGGTCAGCAAGACACTGCCCCCGAACCTCGTCGAAATGCCCACCCGCGACGGCACACGCAAGCTGCTCCAATAGCGCGCACAGAACCCCTGTCGAATGGGGCGCTTGCGCGTATGTAAGCACTAACCGGGCACGTATGTTATTCACAACCTGACCCAGCGTGGCGCGCACACCTCTTTACATTTGCTTTACAAGTTGCAGCCATCTTGATGCGCCTAACTGTTTGAAAAATAGAATATTTTTCAAATTTGATCAAAAAGTGACCAGATCAGGCGCGCCCGTGCGGGCGAGAGCCTTAATGAACGACCGGGATTTACCCACAAAGTTATCCACACGAAATGTGTATATCTCTGCCCCGGCCCGGGGGCGAGTTTGCAGGCTCCGGCGGACAAGGTAATCTTGGGGCTTTCGCCAACGCGATGGGCACCGGTTGTGGCCCGTGGTAACGATTTCGAGGGTCGCAGGATGGAGTCAGGTTCGGAGAAAGTCGCCAGGTACAAAGAAGAGGGTATTTCCCGCGTCAAGCTGGGGCTCGCGGATATTGACGGCGTGCTGCGTGGCAAGTACATCAGCCTCGACAAGTTCGAGGCGATAGCGGGATCCACCTCCGGATTTTGCGACTGTGTCCTTGGTTGGGACGTCGATGACCAGCTCTATGACAATGCGACGTACACAGGCTGGCACACCGCATTCCCGGACGCACTGTACCGCCTTGATCTCACCAGTGAGCGCCGCCTGGCGGACGAGGGCGGCATGCCCTACTTCATTGGTGAGTTCGTCGCAGACGACGGCGCCAGTCCGCACCCTATCTGCCCGCGCCAACGCCTGAAGCAAACGCTGGCGCTGCTTGCCGAGGCAGGGTTCGCGGCCAGGATGTCGTTCGAGTACGAATTCTTCGTCTTTGACGAGACGCCTCACAGCATCCGGGAGAAGAACTACCAGAACCTCGTGCCGCTGTCGCCGGGCAACTTCGGGTATTCGGTTCTCCGAACCAATGCGCTGTCCGACCTGTTCAACGAGTTCATGGATCACTGCGACGCCCTCGACTTGCCGCTCGAGGGGCTCCACTGCGAAACCGGGCCGGGGGTGTGGGAAGCTGCGATCGCGGTCGACGATGCGCTCGCAGCCGCGGACAAGGCTGCGCTGTTCAAGACTTTCACCAAGTCGTTCTTCCAGCGCCAGGGAATGGTCGCGACCTTCATGGCGAAGTGGTCGATGGACTATCCCGGCCAGAGCGGCCATTGCCACCAGTCTCTCATCGACCTCGGGACAGGCAAAAATGCGTTTTTCGATCCGGACGGGAACCAGGGAATGAGCGCCATCCAGGCGCACTACGTTGCAGGCCTCCAGAAGTACCTGCGCCCATTTCTCGCGATGACCGCGCCCACCATCAACAGCTACACGCGCCTCGTCAAGGGCGCCTGGGCGCCCACGGCGGCGACCTGGGGATTTGAGAACCGGACAACGGCGCTTCGGGTCATCCGGGGATCCGAAAAGTCGCAGCGCGTCGAGTTCAGGCTGGGTTCCGCCGACGCCAACCCATACCTCGTCGCCTGTGCGAATCTCGCTTCCGGATTGCTCGGCATCCAGGGCCGGCTCGAACTCGGGTCCCCGGTCGTGGGCAATGCCTATGCAATCCAGGACGAGTTGCCGGGCGAATGGCAATTGCCGGGCAACCTGCGGGACGCGACCCGGGCGTTTTCCGCCTCGCGAGAAGCGAGAGAAGTGTTTGGCGACACATTCGTCGACCATTTCGTTGCCTCACGTGAATGGGAAGTGCGTGAATACGAACGTCACGTCAACGACTGGCAACTTCGTCGCTATTTCGAGGTCATTTGATGAAGGTCGGTATCCTGAAGGCGGACTCCGTGCTGGACCGCTTCCAGCCGGAATTCGGTGACTATCCGGACATGTTTCGTGCCGCACTGGGGGCCGCGGGTGGAGAAGGCGTCACATACCGGACCTACGATGTCGTGGCGGGTGTCTATCCCGGGCGTCCCGACGAGTGCGACGGATACATTATTACCGGCAGCAAGCTCAGTGTGTACGACGATGAACCCTGGATTCACGCGCTGGAAGATTATGTGAGGTTGCTTGACGACACCGAAACGAAGACCGTCGGCATCTGCTTCGGGCACCAGATGGTCGCGCAGGCGCTGGGAGGTAAAACGGAGCCCGCGCCCGGTGGGTGGTGCGTTGGCGTCCACGAGGCCAGGATTGTTGAGTCGATTGCTGCCTTTGATCCCCCGCGCGAGCGTGTACGTCTTCTCTCGAGTCACCGTGACCAGGTATCGAGGCTTCCTGACCGGGCCCGCGTCATTGCCGTAAGCGATGACTGCCCTGTTTCAGGTATGGCGGTCGGCGATCACATGCTGACATTCCAGGGACATCCGGAGTTCTGCAAGGGCTATTCCCGCGCACTGCTCGAATACCGCAAGGACATCCTCGCAGAGAAGTATGTGCGGGGTGTTTCATCACTGGCTGAATCGACTGACGAGACAATTGTGTCGCGATGGATGCTCGGTTTCATCGCGGGACGCTGATTTTATTTTGAAAGTTGAGAGGTGTTATCCCGATGGCAAGCCTGCGAGAGAAAGACCCGGTCAAACCCATCACGGACGATGACGGCACGATTCGTGCCGCGCTCGAAGAAGCCAGCATGCCGGCGCTCGCCT
>JAGRIN010000180.1 GCA_020443245.1 Pseudomonadales bacterium | reverse complement strand
CTCTTCCGATCTCGACGTTTATGCCGAGGTCCTTCGGCTTCGTGCTGCGCTCTAGGACGACGAGTTAATGCATCACGTCGTCCTGAGCGGAGGGGCTTTGCCCCGGAGTCGAAGGACCTCTGCTGCGCAGTGACACTAACCTCAGTACGAGGTGGATCGGCTGCCGAGGTCCTTCGGCTTCGTGCTCCGCACTCCGCTCAGGACGACGTTTATGCCGAGGTCCTTCGGCTTCGTGCTGCGCACTCCGCTCAGGACGACGTTTGTGCCGAGGTCCTTCGGCTCCGTCGACGGTTAGCGTGTGGGGGAATAGCGCAGGGCCAACTGGGTCAGCAGGCCTACGCCGACGATGGTCAGGATCACATTGATCACGTTGCCGATGAACGGAATGTTGATCGCAATCACGACGATCCCGAGTCCGACGAGTAGCGTCACCGGCAGGCTCTCTGCCTGCTCCGTGTCGTCCAGCAACATACTGCCGATGAGTGCGGCGACCACGATCTTGGCGAAGTACAGCAGCAGGAACCAGGCGATGAAGGCGAGCAGCGCAAACGGCAAACCCACAATCGTGATTGCGAGCAGCACGCCGATGATGGGCAGGCTCACGGCCGCGACAAGACCTGTCACGGAAGTCTTGATCCCTTCGACATCGGCGGAAAGCGGCAGGGCGCGAAGCGTGGGGAAGAGCCACAGGACCGCGACGCCGACCAGGAATGCGGCGGCCAGGCGAAGAAGCTGCCTGACGTAGAACTTCACGGTGAGGTATTCGTTCCGGTGCTTCATCTTCTCGGGAACAGGAAGGAATTCGACCATCCCTGCGATGCTCGCATCGGAAGAACGCTGCAATTGGTCTTCATCCTCGGTCCGAAGGCGCACGTTACCACCAATCTTTGCCGTCGAATCCAGGGAGAGACGTTCGACGTAGGCTTCCACGTCCTCGCCGACTGAACCGCTCACATCAATCGATTCACCCGCAACCGTCAGGTCCTTGCCGACATTGCCTTCGATGGTCCCGGTGCTTGTTGCGATGCTTGCATTGCCGAGGACTCTAGCAAGCGGTCGGATGCTGACGCGGTCCCCGGCTGCCCAGAGGTCGCCATGGACCGTGCTGTCGACCAGCTCAAATGACTCCCCGGCGCCCAGGACGAGTCCGCCGACATCGCCCGCGACGGTCACGCGCTCGGCGAACGCGACAAGGTTACCGGTGATCATTCCGTTGACCACAACACGTCGCCCGGCCGCGAACACGTCCCCCTGGACGGTGCCGTCGATGGTCACGGTATCGCCGGAGAGAATCAGTGTGTCGTCGATCGTGTCGCCTTTTGCGACGCCCACCGCGTCTTCGGAATGACGCAGCTCCAGCGCGCTGGCTGTCGGCGCCATGAGAACACCGGCTGCGAGCGTGGAGGCCAGCAGCGTGGCTACTGCTGCGCGGCGCGCGCCAACGATTGCAACGATAGACAGGGTGATGAGGACAAGTACCGCGAGTCCGATGAAACTGAAATAAGCGTCAATCATGTTGATTCCTCGCTCAGCAATGAACACGGCAGCGTCGACGATCAGGTCGTAGGCGCTGGGAAGATAAATCGATGTCACTTCGGAAAATACGTCGACGACAAGCTCGCCGAAGAGCGTCTTCCACAGGAACTGCGCAAACCACACGACGAGTGCGGTGGCGAGGTTGGCTATGGCGAAACCCCTGAGGCCGAGCGGTCGCCTGAACCTGGGCAAGGCGCCTGGCACGTCGACGTGCATCGCCGACATGGTCGTCTGGATCAGCTTTCTCTCTGCGGCATACGCGGCAACCCGTTCACGACATAGCGGGCAGCCATCCAGGTGCGCGCTGGCGAGCGCGATTTCAGCCTCATCCAGGGCAGCGTCTGCATACATCGAGCACTGAAGCGCAGTCAGGTGGCTCATCAGGCGTCTCCCCCGGGGTCTTGTCCGAGCGTGGTTCGAAGCTGCTGCTTCGCGCGCAAAAGCAACACGCCAACGTGATTTCGGCTGATGGAGAGTGTCTTTGCGATCTCGTCGTAGCTGGATTCGTTGAAATAGGCGAGTACCAACGGCACACGATACTTGTCGTCGAGACTGGCTATCGCCGCATTCACGGCGCCGGCATCTTCCGCTTCGATCAGCGTATCGAGTACACCGACGTCAGCGGATTCAACCAGGTCCAGTTCCTGGGCCTCACCGCCAAAAAACTGTGGCGTGCGGCTGCGTTGCCGGAGCAGGTCGACGCAGTAGTGGCTCGCGATCGCGGCGATCCAGTGCCAGAAGGGCTGGTCCTGCTTGTACCGTTTGAATTGCCTGTAGGCCCGCATAAAGGTTTCCTGGGTCGCGTCCTCGGCCTGCGATGTCGAGTTCAGCAATCGCCGGCACAAGCCATAGACCCGAACGTAGTACTCCTTGTAGAGGATCTCGAAGACCACGTTCGTTGCCATGGTTGTTTCGTTCCTTTAAGGGGTAATACGTCGACGAGGGAAAATTATTACAACCGGGGCGATAAACATCTTCCCGGCCGGCAATGGGGTGATGCGCGGCGACTCGCCGCGATGCCCGCAGCGAGCGCCTTCTGCCTGCGGTGACGAGCCGCGCGAGGTAGTCGTGCTTGCGCGTTAGCGCCTTGTGATCCTGACCGGCATCCGCGTATAGCCCTTCACAAAAGAAGAGTAAGTCCGGGTCGGTTCTTCCATCACCTCGATCTTCTCGAAGCGCGGGAGGATTTCCTCCCACAGCACGCGCAGTTGGAGTTCGGCGAGGCGGTTGCCCATGCAGCGGTGGATGCCGAAGCCGAAAGAGAGGTGGTGGCGGACGTTCGGGCGTTCGATATCGACGACGTTGGCGTTTTCAAAGACGCTCTCATCCCGGTTGCCGGAGACATACCACATCAGGATCTGTTCGTTCTTTTTGATCTGCTTGCCGCCGATCTCGCAATCGACGTTCGCGGTGCGACGCATGTAGGCAAGCGGGGTTTGCCAGCGAATGATCTCGGGCACCATGTTCGGAATGAGGGCGGGATTCGCCTTGAGTTTGGCGAGCTGCTCCGGCCACTGGTTGAAGGCGTAGACGCTTCCGCTCATCGTGTTGCGGGTGGTGTCGTTGCCGCCGACGATGAGCAGCATCAGGTTGCCGAGAAATTCCATCGGGTGCATGTTCTTCGTGTCTTCGCCGTGCGCCAGCATCGAGACCAGGTCGTCGCCGGGCTTCTGCTTGCGCTCTTCCCACAGGCGCGTGAAGTACTCGAGGCAGCCGAGGATCGCGTTGCGCTTCTCTTCGCCGGTTTCGACGATGGCGCCGGGTTGCGGAATCGTTGTCGCCGCGTCGCTCCAGAACGTGAGTTTGCGCCGTTCTTCGAAGGGAAAGTCAAAGAGCGTGGCGAGCATCATGGTGGTGAGTTCGATCGAGACGTTGTCGACCCAGTCGAAGGTCTCGCCAACCGGGAGCGAGTCGAGCACGTTGCGCGTGCGTTCGCGAATGAGGGGTTCGAGCTTCGCGAGGTTGGTCGGCGCCACGACGCCGGTAACGGTCTTGCGCTGCACGTCGTGCGTGGGCGGGTCCATCGCGATGAACATCCGGAAGTTCGCAAACGGGCCGCCACCGTCTGATTCATCACCGACGGCTCGGCCAATGGTGATGCCGTTCGCGGACGAGAAGTTCTGCCAGTCCTGGTCGACGCGACGGATGTCTTCATAGCGCGTCAGGTTCCAGTAGCGTCCGGTTGTCGGCGTGTCGTTGAGATGTACCGGATCTTCCTTGCGCAGGCGCTCGAAGAACTCCTGCCAGCGGTTTTCGCTGAACAGCTTTGCATAGACCGGGTTGATGGCCTCGAGATCCATGGTGCTCGCGGGTGGAATGTCTTCCGGCATGCCGCCAGGGTTGCCCGGCACCGGGCCTGTGTTGGTCGGTTCGACCGTCGTGGTGGATGCAGATTCGCTCATGGGGACCTCCAGGATATCGCCGGCATACTGTAGCCAAGATTTGCAGAGTCGTCATTATACGCCGCGCCGAATACCCCGGACGCGGTACAATCGCGCCCCATGAAAGTGAGTGAGTTTGAATTTGACCTGCCCGACCGGCTGATCGCGAGGTACCCGACCGAAGAGCGCACGGCCAGCCGCCTGCTCCATCTCGATGCAAAGAGCGGCACGATCGGCCACCATCGCTTCAGCGACTTGCCGGATCTCATCGCGGCACCGGATCTGCTGGTCATGAACGACACGCGCGTTGTCCCAGCGCGGCTGTTCGGCGCCAAGTCGACAGGCGGGCGTGTGGAATTGCTGCTTGAGCGGGTCCTCGAACCGAACCTGGCGCTCATGCAGATTCGCAGTTCGAAGCCGCCGCGCGCCGCGAGCTACATCGATCTTGATGACACTGACTACCGGGTCCTGGTGGAATCGAAGCAGGGCGGGTTTTACGAGGTGCGGTTCCCGGAACCCGGCGTGCTGCCCATTCTGGAAGCCGTCGGGCATATTCCCCTGCCACCTTATATCGACCGCGACGACGAATCAGGGGACCGGGAACGCTACCAGACGGTATACGCGCAGGAGCAGGGCGCAGTGGCCGCGCCGACAGCCGGGCTGCACTTCGACAAGCCGCTGCTCGAACGGCTCGCTGGCATGGGCATCGAACAGCGCTTTGTGACGTTGCATGTTGGCGCCGGTACATTCCAGCCGGTACGTGTGGAGAACGTCGAAGAGCACCGGATGCACGCCGAATGGATCGATGTGGAAAGCGATGTCTGCGAGGCGGTCGCACGCTGTCGCGCAGCAGGCGGCCGGGTTATCGCGGTGGGCACGACCACCGTCCGCAGCCTGGAGTCCGCGGCGGCGACGGGCGAACTCGCGCCGTTTACCGGTGATACAGAAATCTTCATCTATCCGGGTTACGAGTTTCGCGTCGTGGACGCGATGATCACGAACTTCCACCTGCCAGGTTCGACCCTGATGATGCTCGTCAGTGCGTTTGCCGGCACCGACAATATTCGCCGCGCCTACCAGTCGGCCATCGATGAGGAATATCGCTTCTTCAGCTATGGCGACGCGATGCTGATCACCCGCTGAACCGCCATCGGTTCGGCAGTCGAACTGAAAACGATTTCCGTTTCGCTTTGCTACCGAAAGCCGAGTGTTGAATAAATATCACAAGTTGTGCCGTGAAATCGTTTTCACGATGCGATGCCGATGGTACCATCGAGCATCATCGGTGCCGTTGTGTGAGGTGTGGTTATGGCCTATCCGGTCGCGAGCGAGGAGCAAATTGCGTTCTTCAACGAGCACGGGTACCTCGTTGTGGAGGATGCCATCGACCCGGGTGACCTGGGTGACCTGATCGAGAAGTGCGACGAGATCCTGGCGAACAAGGAAACGATGGCGTTCGACTGGGCCTGGGACAAGGACACGCCTCGCGAAGAACGCAAGTTCCGCATCGTGCAGGCAGTGCCGAGCCGCTATTGGCCGGAACTGAATGAAGCGCGCTTCAGGCAGTGGGCGGTCGAGTTCGGCAGTGCGCTGATGGGCAAGCCGCTCGAGTTCTGGTACGACCAGTTCCTGGCCAAACCGCCCGGCAACGAGGCGCCGACCTACTGGCACCAGGACGAGGGCTATTGGGGTCGAAACCTGGACGAACGCGGCATCACTTGCTGGATGCCGTTCCATGACGTCGATGTTGGTAACGGTTGTATGCACTTTGTCGACGGCGGTCACCGCGCAGGTGTGCTCGATCACATGCAACCGGAAAACGTCCAGAGTGACCTGCTCTATTGTGAGCCGGACGAGTCGAAAGCCGTTGCCTGTCCGATCAAGTTGGGCAGCGTCACCTTCCACCACGGCAAGACGCCCCACATGACGCCCGCCAACACATCGAGTGAGTGGCGCCGCATCCTGACACAACACATGAAGGTCGCAGGCTCAAAGAGCGAGGGCGACCACTATCCCTGGAAGATATACGTCAACCAGTTTACCGGGGACCGCATCGTCCCTGAATCGCGCCGCTAGAAGCACGGAGGATCAAAATGGCTCGCATCACGCTCTTTATGCCCGGGGACTATCGCCCCACACCCAACCAGTTGGCTGAACCGAATGTGCGAACGTTTATCGGGGCGATGGAAAAAGCGATACGACACCTCGGGCATGAGCCGCGGCTGATTGACGGCTTCCTGACTTCGCCTGGCGAGGCAATCGATGCATTGTCGTCGGTCGACGAACCCATGATCGGTTTGTACGCCCACTGGGTCTATGGTCCGCATACCACCGACGGCGTTGTCGGCAGCGATGCGCCGCTGTTGCTCGCATCGAACTTTGACGGCACCTGGCCGGGACTCGTGGGCCTTTTGAATACCGGCGCGTGCCTGACGAGCCTGGAACGCGAGCACAGCCGGCTTTGGTCGAAGGAGCCGGACCTTACAAGTGATCCGTGGTTCATGGAGCGCCTGGATGCGTGGATATCCACGGGCAGTATCGATCACGACACGAGCTTTATCCATGATGCACCGGCGCCGCAGACGTCGAAGGTCGTCGACAAGATCATGAGTGACTTCAAGGCGCGCCGCCCCCTCGTCATGATGTTGGGCGACACGTCGATGGGGATGATCAACGGCTACTTCGGCCCGCGCCTCCTCCACCGGCACGGCTTCACCGAGCACAAGATCGATCAGGCCTGGATCATCGATCGCGGCCGTCGCATCGACGAGAAGCGCATCGACGACGCGCTCGCGTT
>JAGRIN010000179.1 GCA_020443245.1 Pseudomonadales bacterium | reverse complement strand
CGGCCCGACTGCCTGCAGGCGAAATCTACGAGCCACAGGTCATCTCACTCGACCTTTATGCGACATTCTCGGCGGCCGCAGGCGGTCACGGCTCGACGCCCGACAGCGTCGACCTTGTCCCCTTCTTGCGTCACGAGCGTCCGGGCGAGCCGCACGATGTGCTCTACTGGCGTTCAGGGCCGACGATCGCGATCAGGGACGATCGATGGAAACTCATCGAATACGCATTGCTGGACACCAGCGAAAGCCAGCTCGACGCATCCGGACGGTTGGTGACGCCACCGGGCGGTTGGCAACTCGATCCTGCCACGCCGAAGCTCACTCTGCTCTACGACCTCATCAGTGACCCGAAAGAGCAACATAATCTCGCTGCCAGGTATCCTGAAGAGGTGTCGCGCTTGCGCAAACGGCACGAGATGTGGGCCGGTCAACTGGCAACACCGATCCTGCCGCCTGAGCGATCCGCACCCGGCAAGATCGACGGCAAGGCGGTGCAACTGGTGTTCTAGTGCTGAACCGACTGCCCCAGTTCCTGCGCGAGCCATTGCTTCACTTTCTTGTCCTGGGCGGCTTGCTGTTCGTCCTGTTCGATGTCGTCTCGGCCGGCCGGTTTGCCGACGATGAGATACGAGTAACCCGGGACGACCTCGTGCTGTTCGCGCGTCATCGCTACGGCAAGTTCGGCGACGGAGAAGCCGAACGCTTCATCGACACACGTGACCAACGAGAACTGGGCAGCGTGATCGACGACTTTGTTGCAGAAGAAGCGGTATACCGCAAAGCAAGGTCTATCGGCCTGGACCGAATCGACTACAGCGCGCGCCAACGACTTGTGTCGCAGTTCGAGGCGATGGAGCGAGAAACCTACGGCGCTCGTGCCGAACTCGACGAACACGATATCAACGCCTGGTACGAAGCTCACAGGTCCTCGTATCGAACGCCGGCCTATTTCACCTTCAGCGTGATGCCGGCAGGCTCGAAGGCTGGCAATGTCGCAACGCGCCGGTATGAAAGAGCCAGCCGCGAGGACATCGCCGATGCCTATGGAGAAGACTTTGCCCGGCAAGTCGAAGCATCGCCGGAAGTCGGCTCGTGGCAGGGGCCCTTTGCGTCCACCGCGGGACAGTTCATGGTTCGCGTGGACAACGCAACAGCCCCTTACGATCCGCCACTCGATGCAATCAGGCACCTGGTCGTCGAGGATGTCCGTGCCGACAGGATCGCGCAGGCACAGGCAAGCCGGATTGAGGCACTGCGCGCGAGTTACGACGTCGTACTTTCGCCGGAACTCGAGCGCAGGCGCGCAGACACGTCACAATGAAGCTCGCATCTGCCATCGCCCTGCTCCTGCTCTCACTCGCCGGGTACGCCGATGACATCCAGCCACTGTTCATCAACATCAGTGAAGGGCCTGGCAATACGTTGTTCGTTCACGCAAGAATTCCGCCGCACATTACAGACGCGCTTGTGCCGACGCTCGAATCAGCCACTTGCGTGCCTCCACAGGCGGGTCAATCGATCCTGTCGCGTACCGAACGAATCTTTCGCTGCACCACCGACCCCGCGCTCGCGCGCTTCGCGCTCCGCTATCCGCAGGCAGTGCTGCCGACACCCGTCATCGTACGGATCACGTACGCCGACGACCAAAGTCACACGTTGATGCGATCGCCCGGGCAGCGGAGTTTCGACATGCCCGGACGCGAGACAGGCCCGTCGGTCCTGCGCGAGTACACCTTGCTTGGTATAAGACACATCTGGGCCGGCATGGACCACCTGCTGTTCCTGGTCTGCCTGATCTGGATCGCAGGCACCTGGCGACGGATTCTCGTCACCATCACCGGCTTCACACTCGCCCACTCGGTCACACTGATCCTGTCCGCACTCGATGTACTGCGACTGCCCGTGCCGCCCGTGGAGGCAACGATCGCCCTCAGCGTCGTGTTCCTGGCGCGTGAAGTCGTTCGCGGGCCTGGCCGGAGCCTGACATGGCGACACCCTGTCTGGGTGTCCTCATCCTTCGGGCTGCTGCACGGGCTCGGGTTCGCGGCCGTTCTCCGGGAAACTGGCCTGCCGCAAAAGGAGGTCATGACCGGACTTGTCGCATTCAACATCGGGGTCGAAATCGGCCAGTTACTGTTCGTGACCGGCGCGATCGCAGCCTATGCCCTCGTGCTCCGCGCAATGCGCCGGATACCCGGGCCAGGCGGCGCTGATCGCATCCTGCTGGGCTATGCGGCAGGTTCGCTCGCAGGCTTCTGGTTTATCGAGAGAGTTGTGGCATTTGCCTGATGATTTTCATACTCAAGGATTAGCTATGACAGCGTGGAGGAAACGGATTTTATTCGATTTTTATTGTTTCTAACCGGCTCTTTTCGCGGCTATACTTCATGCAAAAAGATCTAACATAACGCTCGCGTCGCCCTGGCGACCGCGCACCAGAGAGGGAGAAAAATCATGACAATCCTGCCCCGGCGACTCGCCACGGCGCTCGCCGCCACATCGTTTCTCATCACTGCTGCACTGGCAGCCCTGCCGGCAAGCGCGGCAGAGGCCGAGGATCACCACGCAGTGACCTCACCCGCCAATGACACGCGGTTCGGTGGACGACGCCTTGATATGCCGACCGGCCTGATCGTCGCGCACCCGGAACGCAATGCCACGCGAAGGGCCTTCTTCGGCGACCTGCACGTTCATACGACCTACTCCTTCGATGCGTTCGCGTTCGGCACGCTCGCGACACCCTATGACGCCTACCGATACGCAAAGGGCGAGCCGATCAAGCACCCTTCCGGCTATATGGTGCAGCTTCGGCATCCGCTCGACTTCTACGCGGTTACCGACCACGCGATGTTCCTGGGCGCGGTCAGGGCGGCGGCGGACACGTCCACGCCGTTCTCGAAACTGCCCCAAAACAAGGGCCTGCATAACCTCAATGCGCCGGACAATATGAACCTCGCTTCCTTGCCGGCCCGCACGAAAGCATTTGGCACGTTTCTCGGTGACACGCTGACAGGCATCGCAAGCGGCAAGATCGACCCCGAAATGGTCAACGACCTTGAACGTTCAGCCTGGCAGGACATCATCAACGCGGCCGAAGAGTTCAACGCGCCGGGTGAGTTCACGACGTTCGTCGCTTTCGAGTACACAACATCCTCAGATGACCGGGGCAACCTGCATCGCAACGTCATCTTCAAGGATGCGGACCGGTTGCCGGAGATTCCGTACTCCCGTTTCCACAGCCAGAACCCGGAAGACTTGTGGGACTGGATGGACGGCCTGCGGGCACACGGCATCGAGGCGCTCGCTATCCCCCACAACTCCAACGGCTCCAACGGCCAGATGTTCAAGCTCGTCGACTGGGCAGGCAATCCGACGGACGACAGCTACGCCGAGCAGCGCCTGCGCAACGAACCCCTCGTCGAAATCACGCAGATCAAGGGCGCTTCGGAGACTCATCCAGCGTTGTCGATGAATGACGAGTGGGCGGATTTTGAGATCATGCCGTACCGGATTGCGACAACATTGCCGAGCGAACCTCACGGTTCCTATGTGCGCGAAGCACTGCTGAACGGGATCGCGATGGAAGACAAGGGCATCGCGAATCCCTACAAGTTCGGTTTCATCGGCGCCTCCGATACCCACACCGCGGCCGCGTCAGAAGACGAGAGCAACTATTTCTCCAAAGTGGGCTTGCTGGACGGGACCGCAACGTTGCGCGGCTCAGTACCGCTGTCACCGGAACAGGTTGCCGCGGTTGAGAAAGCCGGGCGTGTGAACATCAAGGAAGTAGACGGCAACAAGTACGCTTCCGGCGCCTATGAAACGTGGGGCACCGCGGGCGTCACCGGCGTGTGGGCCGAGGACAACACGCGTGAAGCTATCTACGCGGCATATCGGCGCAAGGAGACGTTCGCGACATCCGGTCCGCGAATGAAGATTCGCCTGTTTGCCGGATTCGACTTCGACAAGTCGATACTGGGGAAACGAGATATGGTGGAGCAGGCTTACGTGAAGGGTGTGGCCATGGGTTCCGACCTGTTCGCCGAGGGCAAGAAAGCACCGGCATTCATCGTCTGGGCAACGCAGGACACCGATTCCGCCAAACTCCAGCGATTGCAGATCGTCAAGGGCTGGACCGAGAACGGCGAGAACCACGAACAGGTGTATGACGTGGTGTGTTCTGACGGCGGCAAGGTCAACAAACGCACGCATCGCTGTCCGGATAATGGCGCGAAAGTGAACCTGGAGGACTGTTCGATTACGCAGGGTGTCGGCGCAGCCGAATTGCAGACGGTCTGGAAAGACCCCGACTACAAACCGGGACAACGCGCTTTCTATTATGCGCGTGTCCTCGAGAACCCGACCTGCCGATGGTCAACGTGGGATGCCGTTCGCGCCGGCGTGAAACCCCGTTCAGACCTGAAAAAGACGATCCAGGAACGCGCGTGGTCGTCCCCGATCTGGCTCGTACCCGACGAGGCCTGATCGACGCCCGCGAGGACAGTTTGCCGGCACCGAAAACCGGTAAACTGTCCGCCACTATCGGCAATGCGGGCCTTTATGGAACCGGAACATCTCCCACGTTTTTCGCTTCCCTTGCTGCTCTTCGCGATCACCCTCGCGGGTTGCATGCCAGGCACGCCATTACCACGGTCCGCGGAAGGATCACCGCTGACCGGTTCCTGGTCGCTCGTGCAGATACAGTCGATGGACGATGTGACCTACGAACCATCGGACTCGGAGGCCTTCACATTGAAGTTCGACCCCGGCGGTCGGGTCTCGGCGCGGATCGACTGCAACCGCGGACAGGGAGAGTGGAAGAGCGAGTCACCAAACGAGCTGCGCATCGAGTCGATGGCGACCACGCGCGCGATGTGCGCGCCGGATTCGTTGCACGACCGGTTTCTTTCAGATCTCGCTCACGTGCGATCTTATCTATTCAGGGACGGTCACCTGTACCTGTCCACGATGGCCGATGGCAGCATTCTCGAGTTCCGGCCCTCGGTCCAATCGCCTTCTTTCGATTGCGCCGCGGCGACGGGCGATGTGCAGGCCACGATCTGCCGCGACATCGAACTCGCACGACTCGATCACAAGCTGGATGCAGTCTACCATCATGCGCTCGCTACGAGTTCGCCATCCGAAAGCTCCACATTGAAAGCCATGCAACGCGGTTGGATCAAAGGCCGGGACGACTGCTGGAAAGCGGACGACGTCCGGCGATGCGTCCGCGACGAGTACGAAACGCGCATCACCGACCTGCAGATTTCCTCGGCAATCGTTTCAGTTCCACGACCGTTCGTGTTCGCCTGTACCGATGACGAGCAGCTTGACGCGTATTTCTACAACGATACCGCGCGACCGGCACTCGTGCTGCGCAATGACTCCAGCCGTTGGTTACTGTTCCTTGCACGCTCGGCAAGCGGCGCACGTTATCTCGGACAGAACGTCCAGTTCTGGAACAAGGGGAAAGATGCAGTGTTCTCGCGGTACGGCGAGAATGACCTGCACTGTCATGTCATCAAGCGCCCCGGGACAGGAGACGTCCAATGACCTTCGATGAACACATCGGCATGCAGTTTTCGCAAGGTGACGACCGCAATGAGGCGTGGATCGACATCGAATCGCATCACCAGAATCCCACAGGCAATATCAACGGTGGCGTCATCATTTCACTGGCTGACAACCTTGCCACAGGTGCAGCAAACAGGGCATGGTCCGAGAAGACCGGCGAGCGCGCATTTCTCGTGGGCGTCGACCTGCACGCGGTCATGTTGGCCAACCAGCACGGCGGTCGCATTCATGCGACCGCAGAGCCGGTCCGGGTAGGACGCAGGATCACTGTGATCCGCACCACCGTGCGAGGTGACGCCGGCAAGATCCTCGCAGAGGTCACCACAACGCACGTACCCGTGCAGTGACGGACCCCGGTCCTAGTCAGGCAGGCCGAGCACCCGTTTGGCAATGATATTGAGCTGAACTTCCGAGGTACCACCCTCGATCGAGTTCGCCTTGGTACGTAACCAGCCGCGTGTCTGGGCCAGCTCGTTGCCATTGAAACCATCGCCTTCCCAACCCAGCATCTGGGTACCCATTGCCTTCAACATCAACTCGTAACGGTTCTTGTTCTGCTCAGTGCCGTAGTACTTGAACATCGAAGACACGAAGCTCGGCGCCTTGGTCGACTTCGACTCTTCCTGGTTACGTCGCACTGTCAGGCCGAACGCGCGGTCGTTCATCGACTGGACGACAATGTCACTGCGCAAAGCCTTGTCGGCAAGCTTGCCATCGTTGTCCCGGCCCATATAATCGGCCGCAAGGTCCGCAAGCGACTTGGTGCGCGGGCCACCCGGGCCACCACCTCCGCCAATCGAGGTGCGCTCGTACTGCAGCAGGCGTTTGGCGACCGTCCAGCCCTCATTGACGTTGTACACGACGTTCTTGCGCGGAACACGCACGTCTTCGAAGAACGTTTCGCAAAACGGCGACAGGCCACTGATCAGCTTGATCGGTCTCACCGATACGCCGGGCGTTTCCATATCGAACAGGATGAACGTGATGCCGTTATGTTTGGGCGCATCGAAGTCGGTCCTGACCAGGCAGAATATCCAGTCAGCATTGTCAGCGCCGGACGTCCAAATCTTCTGGCCGTTGATGATCCAGTCGCTGCCGTCGCGCTCGGCACGCGTTCGCAGGGCTGCCAGATCAGACCCGCCGGCAGGCTCGGAGAACA
>JAGRIN010000017.1 GCA_020443245.1 Pseudomonadales bacterium | reverse complement strand
TCACATTCCTCCTCATACGTGGAATATATGTACGCGGTCGCCGAGCTGAACTCGGCCGCACAGGTATCCACACGGCGATACACCGGCCTGACATCCAGGCCGAGCCTGTGGGCGCGAACCGCATCTTCCGACTCGCCGAGGAGCTGGCCGAGGCGTGAATCGGAGAAGCCCTGCTGCTTGTAACCGAACATCTCTTCGCGCTGGATTTCGTTGAGCTTGCGGGTCGTGACCTGCTGCTCGGTGTCGACGATTTCCTTGATATTCGTTAAAAACCACGGATCGATGTGGGTCAGGTCGAACGCCTCTTCGAGTTCGAACCCGTGACGGAACGCATCGGCCAGGTACCGGATACGATCGCTGCCCGGCGTCTGCAATTCCTTGCGCAGCGTGCTTTTCCATTCGCGCGAGCCGGTGTTCAGGATGGGCGTCAGTCCATCGATGCCGACTTCGAGGCCCCGGAGCGCCTTCTGCAAGGATTCCTGGAATGTACGGCCAATGGCCATCACTTCACCGACCGACTTCATCTGGGTGGTCAGGAAGTTTTCTGCCTGCGGGAACTTCTCGAACGTGAACCGCGGAATCTTCGTCACGACGTAATCGATCGAAGGCTCGAACGAAGCGGGCGTGACACCCCCGGTGATGTCGTTGGACAGTTCGTCCAGCGTGTAACCGACCGCCAGCTTCGCGGCGACCTTCGCGATGGGGAAACCGGTCGCCTTGGAAGCCAGCGCTGACGAACGGGATACGCGCGGGTTCATCTCGATGACAACGAGGCGGCCGGTACCCGGTTCAATCGCAAACTGGACGTTGGAGCCGCCCGTCTCGACACCGATGACGCGGAGCACGGCAATCGCCGCGTTCCGCATAATCTGGTATTCCTTGTCCGTCAGGGTTTGCGCCGGCGCGATCGTAATGGAGTCGCCGGTGTGAATGCCCATCGGGTCGAGGTTCTCGATCGCACACACGATGATGCAGTTGTCGTTCTTGTCTCGCACCACCTCCATCTCGAACTCTTTCCACCCGAGCAGGGATTCGTCGATCAAGAGCTCGTGCGTCGGCGACAAGTCGAGCCCGCGGGTGCAGATCTCGATGAAGTCTTCCTGGTTGTAGGCGATGCCGCCCCCGGAACCACCGAGGGTGAATGAGGGCCGGATGACACACGGAAACCCGAGCCACGCCTGCACCTGCTTTGCTTCTTCGAGCGAGTGCGCGAAAGCCGAACGGGGTGTCTCGAGACCAATGGACTTCATCGCCTTGTCGAATTCCTGCCGGTCCTCGGCGCGATCGATGGCATCACGGCTGGCGCCGATCAGTTCGACGCCAAATTTCTCGAGGACGCCCTCACGCGCGAGGTCCAGCGCGCAGTTGAGCGCGGTCTGGCCGCCCATGGTCGGCAATATGGCATCGGGACGCTCTTTCTCGATGATCGCGGCGATCGTGCGCCATGACACCGGCTCGATGTAGGTGGCATCCGCCATCGCCGGGTCGGTCATAATCGTCGCCGGGTTCGAGTTCACGAGAATGACGCGATAGCCCTCTTCGCGCAGGGCCTTGCAGGCCTGTGCACCGGAATAGTCGAACTCGCACGCCTGCCCGATAATGATTGGGCCGGCGCCGATAATCAGTATCGATTCAATGTCGGTTCTTTTCGGCATCAGGCGCGTTCTTCAAGCAATTCAATAAAATGGTCAAACAGCGGGGCAGCATCGTGCGGCCCCGGGCTTGCTTCCGGATGTCCCTGGAAACCGAACGCGGGACGATCGGTGAGATGAATACCCTGGATCGAATCGTCGAACAGCGAGCGATGCGTAATCCGCACACCATTGGGCAACGCCGACTCGTCGATGCAGAACCCGTGGTTCTGGGACGTGATGAGGACGGTACCGTCTTCGAGGTTCTTGACCGGATGGTTCGCGCCGTGATGGCCGTGGCTCATCTTCATCGTCTTCATGCCCGCCGCGAGGCCCAGCAGCTGCAAGCCGAGGCAGATGCCGAAGACCGGGATATCGGTCTTGAGAATCTCGCGAATCGCCTCGATGGCATAGTCGCATGGGTCCGGATCACCAGGACCGTTGGAAAGGAAGATCCCGTCCGGCTTCATGGCGAGCACGTCGCGCGCGGGTGTCTCGGCAGGTACGACGGTTACGCGACAACCCCGGTCCGCCAGCATGCGCAGAATGTTGCGCTTGACGCCGAAGTCGTACGCGACAACGTTGAACCTGAAGTCGTCGAGTGTCGGATACCCCGTGCCGAGGCGCCATGTACCTTCGCGCCAATCGTAGCGTTCGCGCGAGGACACTTCCTTCGCGAGGTCCATGCCCTTCAGGCCCGGGAAACCACGCGCCACTTCAATTGCATCGGCAATGTCCGCTTCGGTGAGATGATCGCCGCAGAGAATCGTACCGTCCTGGGAGCCGGTCTCGCGAAGGCGGCTCGTCAACCTGCGCGTATCGACGCCCGCGATCGCGACGACCCCACGTTCGATGAGGTACTCCTGCAGGGTCTGCGTCTTGCGCCAGTTGCTTGCGATGCGCGGCAGGTCCCTGATGACGAGACCCGAGGCATTGATCCGGCTCGACTCATCGTCTTCCGGATTGACGCCGGTGTTGCCGATATGCGGATGGGTCAGCGTAATGATCTGGCGGGCGTAGGACGGATCGGTGAGGATCTCCTGGTATCCCGACATCGAGGTGTTGAAGACAACCTCACCAACCGCACGACCGGAAATACCAATAGCAGTGCCCTTGAAGACGTCGCCGCTTCGTAAGGCGAGCACTGCATTAATCGTCAACGTGGCTCTCCGCTCGGTGGTTCGGCAGGCAAGATGCGCTCGAAAAAAAGCGAGAAGGAATTGCTTCCATCTCGCTTCACGAATCTGCTCTACCGGGGTGTCATAACTGGCGCGCTATTCTAAGACAGCAGCCGTTTCGATACCAGCCCGAAACAGGACTAAAGCACCCTACTTGTTCAGGCCGAGCACATCCTGCATGTCGAACACGCCAGTTTCCTGTCCCGCAACAAACGCGGCGGCCCGAACTGCACCGGTGGCGAAGTTCATTCGACTCTGCGCGCGGTGCGTAATTTCGAGTCGTTCGCCGGCGCTGGCAAAGATCACCGTATGTTCACCGACGATCTCGCCCCCACGCAACGCATGAAAACCAATGCTGGCGCGATCGCGCTCGCCTGTGATGCCTTCCCTTCCGTGTGTCGCGACATCCGGCAGATTGCGACCCAACGCCTTGCACACGGCTTCGCCCAATGACAGCGCCGTCCCGGAAGGCGCATCGATTTTGTGGCGATGGTGCGCCTCGATGATCTCGACATCGTAGCCGTCCCCGAGAATCTGCGCCGCCATTTCGACGAGTTTGAACGTCGCATTCACGCCGACGCTGTAGTTCGACGCATAGACGATGGCGATATCGCGACCCGCTTCGCGGAGCGCAGCGACTTGTTCCTGTGACATCCCGGTGGTGCCGATCACCATCTTCTTGCGATGTTCCCGACAAATCTCGATGTGACGTGGTGTTGCCGTCGCCGCCGTGAAGTCGATGAGCACATCGAACGACGATACGGCGGCAGCAAGGTCATCGGTGATGATGACACCGTTGCGCCCCGTCCCCGCGATGACACCGACATCGGTGCCGAGCGCATCATTCCCCTCGCGTTCAATCGCGGCGGTGAGTCGAATATCAGGGTGCTCGGCAATCGCGGCCACCAGTGTCTGGCCCATGCGCCCCGCGGCGCCCGTGATCGCTACATTGGTCATTGGCTTCTCTCCCTCGGGACGCGGAGGATACCGCACCGGCACGGATGCCGACCAGTCGATCAGTCCGTGAAGGAATCGAAGAACTGCTTTACGCCGTCGAACCAGCTTGTGCGTCGCGGCGACTGCTTGTCGTCCGACTGGCCGTCAAACTCGCGGAGCAGTTCCTTTTGGCGCTTGCTCAGGTTGACGGGTGTCTCCACCGAAACGCGACAATACAAATCGCCGATACCGCCGCCCCGGACCTGCGTCATGTTGACGCCCTTGCCCTTCAGGCGAAAGAGCTTGCCGGTCTGGGTTCCCTCGGGAATCTTCAGCGAGACGCGCCCATCGAGGGTCGGGACCTCAAGCTCCCCGCCCAGCGCCGCGTCGACGAAGCTGATCGGGACCTCGCAGTACAGGTCACGTCCCTCGCGGGTGAATATCTGGTGCGGGCGGACATTGATCTGGACGTAAAGATCGCCTGGCGGACCGCCGTTCATGCCGGCCTCGCCCTGCCCGGTCAGGCGAATGCGGTCGCCGCTATCGACACCCGGCGGTACTTTGACCGAAAGCGTCTTCTTCTCTTCGACTCGCCCGACACCTCGACACTCATTGCAAGGGTCGGTCACGACCTTGCCCGTACCGCGACATCGCGGACAGGTCTGCTGGATCGAGAAGAAGCCCTGGCGTGCCGTCACCTGCCCGACACCGCCACACTGCACGCAATCGATGGGCGACGTCCCTTTCTTCGCGCCGGAACCTTCGCACTCACCACACTCGACCAGCGTCGCGAAACTGATCTTCTCATTGACGCCGCGTACAGCAGCTTCGAGTTCAAGATCCAGAACATACTTCAGGTCGGCGCCACGCTGAACGCTGCTGCGGCCGCGTCCACCAGAGAAGATGTCACCGAAGACATCCTCGAAGATCGAACTGAAGCTGCCGCCGTGGAAACCGCCGCCGCCGGCGCCCATCCCTTCAAACGCAGAATGGCCGAACTGGTCGTAGGCCCTGCGTTTCTCATCGTTGGTCAGGACCTCAGCGGCTTCGCTCGCTTCCTTGAATTTGTCGTGCGCATCCGTGTCCTCCGGATTGCGGTCAGGGTGGTACTTCATCGCAAGGCGACGATACGCCTTCTTGATGTCCTGCAGCGAGGCGTCTCGAGTGACGCCCAGCACTTCGTAATAGTCTCGCTTGGCCATAGGGTCAGGTTCGCATTTTTTACTTATTTTACAAACGCGAACGCAGGGAAGGCCCCTGCGTTCGGTTGGTCAGCACGACGCATTGCATCGCTCCGACGTACTTCCGGTTATCGCTTGTCGTCCTTGACTTCCTCGAACTCGGCGTCAACCGCGTCCGAGTCGCCACTACCCGCTTGCTCACCGCCCGCTTGTGCGCCGCCGGCATCAGCCGTCTGCTCGGCATACATACGTTCAGCAAGCTTCGAGGACGCTTCTCCCAGTTTCTGGGTCGCAGCTTCGATGGCAGCCTTGTCGGAGCCCTTGAGCGCCGTCTCGACTTCCTCGATAGCGGCCTCGATGCCGGACTTCTCGTCGTCAGACACCTTGTCGGCTGCTTCTGCCAGCGTCTTTTTGGTCGCGTGGACTAGGCTGTCTGCCTGGTTGCGAACGCCGACCAGTTCCTCGAACTTGCGGTCTTCCTCTGCGTGGGATTCCGCGTCGCGAACCATCTGTTCGATCTCTTCGTCAGAAAGGCCGGACGAAGCCTTGATCACAATCGACTGTTCCTTGCCGGTTGCCTTGTCCTTGGCAGAAACGTTCAGGATACCGTTTGCGTCCAGGTCGAAGCTCACTTCGATCTGCGGTACGCCGCGCGGCGCCGGCGGGATGTCCGAGAGGTCGAACCTGCCCAGCGACTTGTTCTGGCTCGCCTGCTTGCGCTCACCCTGCAGCACGTGAATCGTCACGGCCGGCTGGTTGTCGTCGGCGGTCGAAAACACCTGCTGCTTCTTCGTCGGGATCGTCGTGTTCTTTTCGATCAGGGTGCTCATCACACCACCCATCGTCTCGATACCGAGCGAAAGCGGCGTTACGTCGAGCAGGAGCACGTCCTTCACGTCACCGGCAAGCACGGCTGCCTGAATCGAAGCGCCCAGTGCGACTGCCTCGTCGGGGTTCACGTCACGACGCGGATCCTTGCCGAAGAATTCCTTCACCTTGCGCTGCACCAGCGGCATCCGTGTCTGGCCACCGACGAGGATGATGTCGTCGATCTGGGACGTCGACATGCCGGCGTCCTTGAGCGCCGTACGAAGCGGCTCGATCGTGCGGTCCACGAGATCTTCCACCAAAGACTCCAGCTTGGACTGGGTCACCTTGATGACAAGGTGCTTCGGACCGGAAGCGTCCGCCGTGATGTACGGCAGGTTTACTTCGGTCTGCCCGGAACTGGACAATTCGATCTTGGCTTTCTCTGCAGCTTCCTTGAGCCTTTGCAGCGCAAGCGGATCGTTGTGCAGGTCCATGCCGTGCTGCTTCTTGAACTCGTCGGCCAGGTAGTCGATCACGCGAAGGTCAAAGTCCTCACCGCCCAGGAATGTGTCACCGTTGGTCGAGAGCACCTCGAACTGCTTCTCGCCGTCGACGTCTGCGATCTCGATGATCGAGATGTCGAAGGTACCGCCACCGAGGTCGTAGACCGCAATAGTCGAATCGCCCTTGCTCTTGTCGAGACCATACGCGAGTGCTGCGGCCGTCGGCTCGTTGATAATGCGCTTCACTTCAAGGCCAGCGATGCGGCCGGCGTCCTTCGTGGCCTGGCGCTGGGAGTCGTTGAAGTAGGCGGGCACCGTGATCACGGCTTCCGTCACTTCCTCACCCAGGTAATCTTCAGCGGTCTTCTTCATCTTCGAGAGGACCTGCGCAGAAACCTGCGGCGGTGCCATCTTCTTGCCCTTCACCTCGACCCAGGCGTCACCGTTGTCCGCCTTGACGATCTTGTAGGGCACCATCTTGATGTCGCGCTGGACCACATCGTCGCCGAACTGGCGACCGATCAGGCGCTTGACCGCAAAGAGTGTGTTCTGCGGATTGGTAACTGCCTGCCGCTTGGCGGACTGGCCGACCAGGATCTCGTTGTCATCGGTATAACCGACCACAGACGGTGTCGTGCGGTCGCCTTCCGAATTCTCGATGACCTTGGGAGCCGAGCCTTCCATGATCGCGACACAGGAGTTGGTCGTTCCGAGGTCGATACCGATAATCTTTCCCATTGTAGTCTCCGGTTTTGCTCTGGCCGGCTCGATGTGCGCCGGCATCAATTTACATTACTGCCCTATATTGGCCTGCGTCTGGGCATTTCAAGACGATTGTTTCGAAACCATCACGAGCGCAGGCCTGACCAGGCGGGAATTCAGGCTGTATCCCTTCTGGATCACCTGGACGACCGAATTCGGCTCGGCATGCGGGCTCTCGACCATCGACATGGCCTGGTGCAGATTGGGGTCGAACGGCTCACCATGAGGATCGTGAACTTCCACGCCTTCCTTGGCCATGACATCGAGCAGCATCTTGAGGCAGAGCCCCACGCCCTCGATGATGGCCTGGTTGGCGCTCGCCTGATCCGGATCGCCCGACGCGGCTTGCTCGGCGGATTCGATCGCCTTCTCCAGCGAATCGACAACCGGAACGAGATTTTGCAGAAAGCGCTCTACACCAAACTTGTGGGCATTCTCCACGTCCCGTTCGGCGCGACGGCGCACGTTTGCCATCTCGGCCTCCGCGCGCAGCGCAAGGTCCTTGTACTTCTCAATCTCTGCGCGAGCCTGCTCGAGTTCCGCCGCGGCGTCATCGGCAGCTTCGGCCAGTTCGTCGGCCTGCGGCTCGAGATCGAGTTCCTCGGCTACAGGCTCTTCGCCTTGCCTCGATTGTTCTTCCGAATTGGCCATCGTTCCCTGTCTCAATGCGTGTGACGGGTATATGGGGATAGCCCCTACGGCATTCAAGTGTATTCGGGGCAGGAATTACGCGTCGCGGGGGCGGGGCGACTCCAGGGCCGCGCTCAGGATCCTGGCGGTTGCGTCCACGATCGGTATGACACGCTCGTAGGCCATGCGGGTCGGCCCGATCACGCCCAGGACCCCCACCAGCTGGCCGTCGACCCGATAAGGCGAGGTCACGAGGCTACACTCGTCGAGCAGTTCGTACCCGGATTCCTGTCCGATGAAGAGCTGGACGCCTTCTGACTCCATACAGCGATCGAGCAGGTGGAGGATGTCCCCTTTGAGGGAGAACGCCTTGAACAACTCCCGGAGACTCTCTAGCGCTTGTGCCTGGTAGACGTCGAACAGGTTCTCCTGCCCGGCGAGCACGTAGTCGCTCTTCTCCTCCTCGGTGTCCTGGCGGAACGCTTGCTCCGCAACCTCGAGCGTGGTGCGCATGAGCGCATTCATATCCTCGCGGTCCGACTTCATGGACGAGATGATCTGTGTGCGGATTCGGGACAACGTCTGTCCCAGGAAGGACAGGTTGATGAAATTCGACGCTTCCTTCAGCTGCGCTTCGGTATAGGGCTGCTTGGTGTAGATAATGCGGTTCTGCACCTCGTGATCATCGAGCACCATGATGACGAGTACGCGATTGTCGTTGAGCGGCAGGAACTCGACGTGCCGCAGCATGACCTGGCCGCGACGCGGAATCGTCACCAGCCCTGCCATGTGCGTCACTTCGGACAACAGCCCCGACGCAGAGGCAATCAATTCCTGCGCCGACATATCCGGGTCCAGCTTGCGCCGCATCGTGTGCAGGTCAACGCTGGCAAGCGGCTGGACGCGTATCATACTGTCGACGAAAAGGCGCAGGGCACGCGCGGTCGGTATCCGGCCGGCGGAGGTATGGGGGGATCTGACGTAACCCTTGTCCTCAAGGTCCGCCATGATGTTGCGTACAGTCGCCGGGCTCACCCGCAGTTCGGCGGCTTCCGACAGCGTCTTGGAGCCGACGGGCTGGCCATCGGCAATATACCGCTCCACCAACGCCTTGATGAGTTTCAGTGCCTTGTCGTTGATCTCGGACTTGTTTGCCATGGGCTGTACGGCCTCCCGGTATTTTTTTATCCCATATCGACGCGCCAAATCAAATCCGGCGGATGCATCGCGCCGTCCATCGCCCAATTGCAGAAGCGGGGGAGAGTAAAGTTTAATGCGGCGATGCTGACCCATCTCACCGTTTCCGACATCGCCCTCGTGGACCACCTCGAGCTCGACCTCGCCGGTGGCATGACCGTAATCTCGGGGGAAACGGGTGCGGGCAAGTCCATCATGCTCGACGCGCTCGGGCTCGCCCTGGGCGATCGCGCCGAGACCGGGATGATTGCCCCGAAGGCAGAGAAGTCCGAGATCGTCGCGACATTCGATATCGACGGCAATGATGCCGCACTTGCATTCCTTGCCGAACGGGAACTCGACGCCGGCGACAATGAATGCATCCTGCGTCGCGTCATCGGCAAAGATGGTCGCTCTCGCGGCTTCATCAACGGCATTCCGTCCACGGTCGCCGATATGAAGTCGCTCGGCAACCTGCTCATCGACATTCACTCACAACACGAGCACCAGTCCCTGCTCCGCCGCGAGACCCACCGACGGCTTCTCGACGAGTACGGCGATCATCTCCGGCAAGCAGGCGAACTGGCCGATGTTGCCGATGCAATACGCGAGACGCGAGCGACGCTCGCCAGGCTGACGCGCAGCAATGAAGAGCAAGCGTCACGCCTGCAACTTCTCACTTACCAGTCACAGGAACTCGAAGCCCTCGACGCCCGGGTCGGCGAAGCCACGCTGCTCGAACAGGAACAAAAGATGCTGTCCGGCGCTGAAGCTATCATCGGCCGGTGCAGCGAAGCCGCTGCGATCCTCGGCGAGAGCGACGAAGGAAACGCCAGCGAGCTATTGAATCGCGCCATCACCTTGCTCTCGTCAATCGATGTCGCTGCGGCGGGCGCCATCGTGGAATTGTTAGAGGCGAGTCTCATTCAGCTCGACGAGGCGGCACGCGATCTCTCCCGTTTTGTCGAACGTATTGAAGTGGACCCCGCCCGGCTGCGCGAGGTCGAGGCAAGGCTTACCGCCCTGTACGACATGTCACGCAAACACCATGTGGAGCCGGACGAGTTGCCTGAACTGTCCCAGCGCATCGCGGCCGAGATTTCTCGCCTCGGCAACATTGACGAGGAGGTTGCCGTCCTGCGCGGAAGCATCGAGACACTGGAGGCTGACTACAGAAAGCGCGCAGAGGCGCTGGACAAAGCGCGTCGCAAGACTGCAAAGCGACTCGAGTCCGCCGTGACATCGAAGCTCGAGGGCCTCGGCATGAAAGGCGCCGCGCTCAGAATCGCCTTCACGCCGCGCGAGTCATCCTCGCCGAGTCCTTTAGGGATCAGCGAGATCGAGTTCCTGATTGCCGCCAATCCCGGTGTTCCGGCGCGCCCGCTCGCCAAGGTGGCGTCCGGCGGTGAGTTGTCGCGCCTCAGTCTCGCAATACAGGTCGTGACCGCCGATACGTCCCGCGTGCCGACACTTGTGTTCGACGAGGTCGACGTCGGTATCGGTGGCGGTACGGCCGAAGTCGTTGGCACGCTGCTGCGTCACCTCGGTACCCGGGCCCAGATCATCTGCGTTACCCACCTGCCGCAGGTTGCTGCCCAGGGCCACACGCATTTCAGCGTACAGAAGACCACGTCCGGAAAGACTTCGCGCACAACGATCGAAGCACTGGACGAGAAACAGCGAATCCGCGAGATTGCACGCATGCTGGGTGGCATCGAGGTGACAGACCAGTCCCTGGCTCACGCCCGGGAGATGTTCGAGAGGGCGCAGGGCTGAGATCGCCCCGGATTGAAAGGCTACTGGCAGTTCGGGCAAAGCCCGTACATATTCAGGTTGTGGTCGGTCAGTTCGAAACCGAGCTTTCTGGCGATTGCCTTTTGGCGTGCTTCGATCTGTTCGTCCGCAAACTCCTCGACCCGACCGCACTTTACACAAACGATGTGATCATGGTGATCTTCGGAAGCCAGTTCGAAAACTGAGTGACCACCCTCGAAATGATGCCTGACGACGAGCCCTGCAGACTCGAACTGCGTCAGGACGCGGTATACGGTCGCAAGCCCGATTTCTTCGTCATTCGCAAGAAGCTGCTTGTAGACGTCTTCCGCACTCAGGTGGTGCACGTCGGAACTTTCGAGGATCTGCAGTATCTTAAGCCGCGGCAAGGTGATCTTCAGGCCGGCGTCTTTGAGTTCCTGGGATTCAGCTACCATGGTTGGCCAGTGGTTTTCACGATACACTTCGACGTTTTTCGATAGTATCCCGACTCCGGCGATAATTGAAAGGACTTTACTTGAGACTCACTGCAATCCTGATACTCGCGGCACTCGCAGGTGGTTGCTCCACACTGCATTTTCCGGGTGTGCACAAGATCACCATCCAACAGGGCAACGTGATCAGCCAGGCGATGATCGACAAACTTCGTCCCGGCATGACGAAGAGCCAGGTACGCTTCGTGCTGGGCAACCCGGTGGTGGAGGACCCGCTCAACCAGGAGCGCTGGGACTATTACTACTCGATCCAGATCGGCGGCGCAGATCCGATACGACGGGTACTGAAGGTCTACTTTGCTGATGGACGCCTGACTTCCTTCGAGGGCGACTTCGTTCCCACTGCCCAGAAGAAGGCAATGGACGCGGCGAAAACCAGCACCTCTTAAGTGCCTTTTGCCCGCCGCTGCCTTGCGTCCCGCGGTGAGATAACGAGCGGGCGATAAATCTCCACGCGATCACCGTCATTGACAGTACTGCGCAGCGTGGTCTTGCGGCTGAAGATTCCAACCGACGCGCTCACCGGATCGATCTCGGGAAACTCACGACAGATACCGGACTGTTCGATCGCGTCCGAGACCGTGCTACCTGCCGCGAGCCTCACGGGAATAACGAGCTGGCGCGACGGCGTCGCGTACGCGACGTCAACTTCGATCTCAGCAACTTCACCTGCCATTTCGTAGCGCCTCGGCACGCTCACAGAATGCGTCAACCATCCTGTCGGCCACCATCGCCCAGACCTTGCCGAAGGCGAGATTCAGCATGCGAGACTCGAAGTCGAAATCGAGCTCGAGCGATACTTTCGAACCCGCATCACCGAGCGCTTCGAAACGCCACTCCCCTGCAAAGTGGGAAAACGGTCCGTCGACCAGCGACAGATGAATCCTGCCCGGCCTCTCCATAACGTTGCGCGTTGTAAAGCTCTGCGAGATGCCCCCTTTTTCGATCGTCAGGCGGGCAACCACTTCTTCCGCGCTTTCGCTGAGCACCTTTGCGTCCGTGCACCACGGCAGGAATTTCGGGTAGGACGGAACGTCGCTCACCACGTCAAACATCGTCTCTGCAGGCAGGGCAATGAGCGCAGATCGACGAACTTCGCTCATCGCTACACGAACGTCATGACGAAGACGACAAAAACGGCAGCAGGTGCCACAAATCGTACCAGGACGCGCCAGATGGCAAACATGCCGGGCGACAGCGCGAGTTCGTCATTACGGATTTTCGCATCGAGGAACCATCCCGCAAACAGTGCGATCAACATGCCACCCAGCGGAAGCATCACGTTGTTCGACACAAAATCCATCGTGTCGAAAAAGCTCTTGCCCGGCAGGATGGTGACGTCTGACCAGATATTGAATGAGAACGCCGTGCCGAGACCCAGTGCCCAGGCAACCCCGCCCACGACAATTGCAGCCCACTTTCGCGGGACGTACAGTCGCTCAACGAGCCACGCCACGGCCGGCTCCATGATCGAGATCGAAGATGTCACGGCCGCGAACGTCACGAGAATAAAGAAGACCGTCCCGAAGATCTGCCCACCGGTCATGTGACCGAATGCCAGCGGCAACGTGACGAACATGAGTCCGGGCCCTGAACTGCTCTCCAATCCGTTCGCGAAAACCAGTGGAAAGATCACTAGTGCGGCAAGCACTGCTACGAGTGTATCCAGCAGCGCGATCGTCGTCGCCGTGCCGACGATCGACGCATCTTTCGGCATGTAGGCGCCGTACGTCATGATCGCTGCCATCCCGAGGCTCAGCGTGAAGAAAGCCTGTCCCATTGCCATGAGGACGCCGTCCCATCCCAGCTCGCCGCGATGAAACGAGAAGAGAAATCGGACCCCCTCCATGAAGTGCCCGCTGAACATGGCGTAGACAACCAGTGCAATCAGCAGGATAAACAGCGCCGGCATGAGGTACTTCACCGCGGTTTCGATCCCTTCACCGACACCACGGGCCACGATCACTACCGTCATCACCATGAAGACGGTCTGCCATGCAACCACTTCGAAGGGGTCGCCGATAAAACCGTTGAAGATCGCAGTTGCCTGTGCGGCATCGACGCCAGTGAAGGTGCCCTGGGCACTGGAAACGATGTACGCCATCGCCCAACCGGCGATCACGCCGTAAAACGACAGGATCATGAACCCGGCCAGGGCACCCATCCAGCCGATCAGTTGCCACATCGGACTCGCACCGGACTGCCTCGCGAGGTCGCGCATCGAGTGAATCGGGCTCTGCCTTCCCGCACGACCGAGCAGGATCTCCGACGTCATGATCGGGATCCCGATAATGGCGATGCACAGCAGGTACACCAAAACGAATGAGCCGCCCCCGTTTGCGCCGGCGATATAAGGGAAACGCCAGATATTGCCGAGACCGACCGCCGACCCCGCCGCCGCGAGGACGAACATCAATCGCGACGACCACATCCCGTGCATCGACTCCGACACTGATGCTATGCCAAATCCTTGTTTTTGTAGGAAACCGCTCCATTTTCAGTGATTTGAAATTGCGCGACAACCTGTACATATCGCGCGCCACCCCTATAATGGCGCCCCCACGGGAATCGTTATGGCAAAGAAACCATCACAGGCACAAGGCACCATCGCCCTCAACAAGAAAGCAAAGTTCGAGTACCAGATAAACGAACGCTTCGAGGCCGGTGTCGAGCTCTTGGGCTGGGAAGTCAAGGCGCTGCGCGCCGGCAAGGCGCAGCTGACGGATACCTACGTCCTGCTCAAAGACGGCGAGGCGTTCCTGCTCGGCAGTAACATCACGCCACTCCCGAGCGCCTCGACACATGTGTTGGCCGACCCGCAACGTACCCGCAAACTCCTCCTGCACAAGAAAGAACTGGCGCGACTGATCGGTGCCACCAGCCAGAAGGGGCAGACGTGTATTCCCCTCGCTCTCTACTGGAAGGGCAATCGCGTCAAGTGCGAGATCGCGCTCGCGACCGGCAAGAAGACGCACGACAAGCGCGCTGCGATCAAGGAACGCGACTGGAATCGCGACAAGGCGCGTGTCATGAAGGCACACAACTGACAAGGTCATTTTCCCGCGCCATCGGTCCGGGTTAACGACACGCTCATCCAGAACCACTCACCGCTCGTCGAAGCAGCGGATTCATCCCGTCACCTCCCTGTCACAGCAAACGTAAACACGGAATAACCCTGACAGGAGGTTTGCTGTGAAGAACATATTGCTGATTGCTACTTTGGCACTGCTGGGCGCCTGTGCCTCGCAGGGCCCCGACTACCAACGGGCACACGGTTCCGGGAGCGAAGGATACTCGGACACACAACTCACCAAGAACCAATATCGTGTCAGCTACGTGGGCGGCCACCGGACCGATGCCGCGACCGTCAAGGACTTCGCACTGCTCCGTGCGGCAGAGCTGACGCTACTGAACGGTCATGACTGGTTTCGCGTGATGAACCAGGACACTGCAACCGAAGCGCACAGCAGGCCCGAGACGCAAACGTCGCTGGCCCACACGACACAGGTCCACCAGAGCTGCGGCCTGCTTGGCTGTACCACGAGTGTATCGCCCGCCTACAGCACCATCGAAGTCGTCAGCACGCGTGACAGCGAAAGCTTCAGCACGACGATTGACATATCGATGGGCGACGGAGAAGTCGACGATCCGACGACCGTCTACAACGCGACGGAGCTTCGGGCGTTCCTGGCCGACAAGTACGGCGACGTCTGAGCGACGCCGGGGACTTGAACTCCGGACGGGAATCCCCATCTAATTTGCCGTACACTAGGACAATCCGGGTCGATGGCAGCCCCATCGATCCGGCTTCACACGGGGGCGAATTGGATTCGACGCCGGGGTGGACGCCTTGTGGTGCATGCCGAGAGGGTAGTAACTCTCGTTAATCAATTACTGCAACTACTATAGTTGCCAACGACGAAACTTACGCACTGGCTGCCTAAAAACCCTGCCTTCGGGCATTTTTTAAGTTAGCTTGCCCCGGGGAGGATGTGCCCATCTATCCAAACCGGGGGCGCATGACTGATGGGATCGCTGTGATGCCTTGCTTGCGGCTAAGCAGTTAAGAACAAAGTGAGCTCGCCTTATCCCCCTGCACGTCGGGAACGGTAAGGTCAAACTATAGACGCTGCTAAGCATGTAGAGCCTGGGGCCGAAGGCCGACGGACGCGGGTTCGAAACCCGCCGCCTCCACCAATCCTATTTCTCGCCTGGCGAGAAATTTCGGCGGTAGTGGCTTGCAATGGCAAGCCGCGACAGCCGCGCTGCCTTCAAACACGAAACCGTCCGACACGGGCAAGCCGAGCAGGCAGTGCGCCAGTTCGTTCCCCCGATTCACCAAGCAACTGCCAGGTCCATCGGGTAACCCAATAGCCGGTCGAGCCGAAGGCGATACACGCCGCCGCTACACGCGTGACGCCAAACCCACCGTCGTGCCCCACCAGCAAGAACGCGCAAACAAGCATCAACGAAGACGCAAGCAGGTATCGTCGTGGCGTCAGTGCCAGGCGATCCGAAACGCGCAGCCCACACCACGCCGAAACCAGCCCGATGGCCGCCCCGGCAAGCACGTCCGTTGGCCAGTGAACACCGCACGCCATGCGGGAAATACCAACCAGTGACGCGATGGTAAGTGGCAACCACGCCTTCCAGCCCTGACCCGCGCAACGCACCAGCAACCCGGCCGCGATGAAGGCGGTCGCCGTATGGCCCGAAGGCATGCTCGCCGTCCGGTAAACCGGTCCAAGCACGGTAATATCGTCGAGCACAGCCGGCGGCCGCGGCATCGGGAATGCGAACTTGATGCCATGAACAAGGCAGGTGCCGACAAACGCCGCGACGAGTAGCGCGAGCGAAAGTTGCGGATAGCGATACGTAAAGAGCAGCAGCAACGTGACGGCAACAAGCGTGTCGCCCAGAAAGGTGACATGTTCCCACACGGGTGCCGGCCAGACAGATAGCGCAATCTGCTGCACAGCTACAAACATCGCCTGCACGTCCGTCAGTGTGCCGACCATGATGGCCGAACCTGCCGCCATCCAGGCGAGCAGCACAAGCAAACCGTCATTGGACTGGCGAGCGAGCCACGGCGTCCGCCGACATTCGAAATAGGCCGATGTCGATGACCGACCGGCTTCCCACACGGAGTTCACAATCCTGTACCACTTGCTGCCTGCACTCGGATCGGCCCAATTGCGGCGTTCGACCCGCGGTGACTATGACCCTCAAACCGCGAAGATCATTCGTGGTATTTCGTAAATTTTTTTTCGCGAGGCACGTCCCGGGGTGTGGCCGCGGGCCCACGGTCTCGATAGAATTATTCACGTCATTGGGGAGTAGCCGCCCTCGCTCGAAACGAGGGGCCTGCGTCAACACACTTGACCCGAAGGGTCATGGCGCCGGCAGTTCCTGGACCTGGCAAGACCTTTGACCATAGCCTCTCCGCATGTGGGCCCGGGGGCGCTGTGGTCAATCGTCGAAGCGGCCCCGGGAAAACATCATGGAAGCGCTCCTCGTCTCGACCGGTGTCGTCGCCCTCGCGGAAATCGGCGACAAGACACAACTCCTCGCATTTCTGCTTGCTGCGCGTTTCAGGAAACCTGTCCCCATCGTGCTCGGCATCCTGGTCGCCACGATTGCCAATCACGGTGCTGCGGGCGCCGTTGGCATGCTGGTGACCAAAGCGCTCGAGCCCGAGGTACTGCGCTGGGTTCTGGGCGGGTCATTTCTTGCGATGGCCGTCTGGACAATGGTGCCTGACAAGATCGAGGAGGACGAAGCGAAGGTCGCCGGCCATCTCGGCGTCTTCGGCGCGACACTGGTCAGCTTTTTTCTGGCCGAGATCGGCGACAAGACACAAGTCGCCACGATCGCAATGGTCGCGCACTATATGAGTCCCGTTACCGTCATCGCAGGTACAACGCTCGGGATGCTCACTGCCGATGTGCCGGCAGTCTTCGTGGGTGACCGGCTGTCGAGCCGGATTCCGATGCGTCTCGTTCATGGCACGGCAGCCCTCATCTTTGCCCTGATAGGCGTCGCAACGCTGCTTGGCATCGACGCCATGCTGGATTTCTGACCTTAGGATTAGCCATCGATCCGGGACAACGATCGAACCATCTGCGAAAAGCAAGTTGCGGGGGCGAATTGGCGTGCCTATCGTAAGTGAAACAGACTCCGGCCGACGTCATGCAATCTATCGCAGAGCTCTTCGATTTCTCACGATTTATGCCACATGGCATGTGCTTTTTGTGGCGACCTGACCTGCTCGTTCTCCAGGTCGGGTCAGACGCCCTCATCGCACTCGCCTACTTCTCGATTCCCGCCGCGATGATCGTGTTGCTCCGGAAGAGACCCGACGTACCCCGGGGCATCCTCGGGCTCTTCTCCGCATTCATCCTGTTGTGCGGCTTCACCCATCTGGCCAGTATCGTTGTCATCTGGTATCCCGCCTACGTTATCGAAGGGCTCATCAAGCTTGCGACGGCTATCGTGTCCGTGACGACCGCTGTCTACCTCTGGCCACTCATCCCGCGGGCACTGGCCGTTCCCAGTGTCGCTGCCATGGAACAACGCAACCATGAAATCGAGGAACTGAACCGCAAGCTCCAGCAACGCATCGACAGCTTGAGTACACTCGCAGGCGGCGTGTCTCACGAGTTCAACAACCTGCTGACCGTCATCAAGGGCCACGCGCAACTGCTGGAAACCGACATTGGCAACGACAACGCCCTGACTAG
>JAGRIN010000178.1 GCA_020443245.1 Pseudomonadales bacterium | reverse complement strand
AACCCGCCGCATAGGCGCCGACCGCGATGAGGTCACGGTTCTGTTCATACAACGCAAACATCCGCTTGAACAACCTGCTCTGCGCCATCTGGTCCTTCGATGCCACCGCGCTCATGGATCGGCTGACGGAGGATTCGACGCTGATGGCAGGATAGATACCGGCATCGGCGATCCGTCTCGACAGGACGATATGGCCATCCAGGATGGCGCGTGACGCGTCCGCAATCGGGTCGTTGTGATCATCGCCTTCGACAAGTACGGTGTAGATGGCTGTGATCGATCCGCGCGATCCATTGCCTGCGCGTTCGATGAGTTGCGGCAACATGGTGAACACCGAGGGCGGATAACCCTTCGATACGGGAAACTCCCCGATCGAGACGGCAATCTCGCGCTGCGCCTGCGCAAAGCGCGTGAGTGAGTCCATCAGCAGCAACACACGCAAACCGCGTTCGCGGAAATATTCGGCGATGGCTGTCGCCCGCAATGCGCCGTGTATTCGCATGAGCGGAGATGAGTCGGCCGGCGTCGCCACCACAACCGAACGGGCCATACCCTCTTCAGAGAGAATCGTATCGACGAACTCTTTCACTTCGCGGCCACGTTCACCGATCAGGCCGACGACTACAACGTCAGCCTGGGTACTTCGCGTCATGAGACCGAGAAGCGTACTCTTGCCCACGCCGCTACCCGCAAAAAGGCCCATACGCTGACCCTCGCCGATCGTGAGAAGACCGTTGATTGCACGTACACCGACATCGAGCGGCCGTTCGATGGGCTTGCGGTGCAACGGGTTGATGGGATGACCTTTCAGGGAGACGCGGTGGTTCGTCGCAATGGGTCCCTTGTCGTCGAGCGGTACGCCGGCACCGTCGATAATGCGGCCAAGCAACGCGTCACCAACGCCCGCGTCACCGCCACCCGCGAGTGGAATGACCTTCGAGCCGGGCATGACGCCGTGCACACCCGCGAGTGGCATGAGATACAGGCGCTCGTCACCAAACCCCACGACTTCCGTCTCGAGCGTATCGCCGTCCGGGCCCACGACAAGGCACCGGCTGCCGACCGGCGCTTCACAACCCCTGGCTTCGAGAGTAATGCCCACCATCCGGACGAGCCGTCCCTCGACAGGCAGTCGCGCCGGGGCAACCGAAGATCGAATGCGTGCCAGGCCTTCCCGGAGGCGTTCCCGTCGCTCGTCAACCGCCTCCACTTCAGGCGCCCATCAGGTTGTCTATCGACGCCTCGATGATGGATTCGACATGCGAGCGCAGGCCGGCATCGATCAGCGAGTCATCGGTACTGATTCGGCAATCACCGCGCTGCAGCCCCTCGTCCTCGGCCAGGATCCAGCGCGCATCGGAATCTTCATCGCGTTCGAGGAATCGCTCCATCGTTCGCAGGTCTTCCGGATTCAGCGTGATACGCAGCCGCCGGTAACCGGGCGGCAACTGGTCGATAACATGGCGCACGACACTCGTAATCAGGTCAGGGTTCAGGACAAGTTCGGTCTGGATCACCTGGCGCGCGACCAGCGCGGCCAACTGCGCGAGTTCAGCGACCGTGTCGTTATCGATGTCAGTCTGCATCGCGCGCATCGCATCGAGCAGCCTCGCGATACTCGCGACCGAGTCGCCGGTTTCGCGTTCCGCACGCGAAAGCCCATCGGCCCTGCCTGCTTCGAAACCTTTCTGGTAAGCCTCCTGGAAGGCAGTTTCCATCGCTGCCTTGTCCTCCTTTTCGTGATCGGCGGTCCCCATGACATCGAGGAGTTCAGGCGCCTGCCATAGCCGATAGGCTGCACTCGCGTCAGACATATTCTTCGTCGCCTCCCTGGCGGCCGAGGCTGATCTCGCCGTCGTCCGACAATCTTGCTGCAATGGTGAGCATTTCCTTCTGCGCGGTCTCCACGTCGCTCAGCTTCACGGGACCCCGCATTTCGATGTCTTCCTTCAGGAGCTCCGCTGCGCGCTTCGACATGTTGCTGAAGAACTTCACGCGTAATGATTCCTCTGTTCCCTTCAAAGACAGGACCAGCGTCTCGGTCTCCACTTCACGCAGCAGCCGCTGCATATCCTTGTCCTCGAGCGCCATCAGGTTCTCGAAGATGAACATCTGGTCCCTGATGCTCTCAGTCAGTGACTCATTGACCTCGGATATCTGCTCCAGGATCGCCGCCTCGGTGTCGGTGTTCATGAAGTTGAGAATCTGCGCGGCAGTGCGAATGCCGTCCACTTTCGATGACGGGGCGCGGGTCCGTTCCGTCAGCTGGTTACGCATGAGTTCGTCCAGCTCTTCCAGCGCGCCGGGATTGACGGTATCGAGTTCTGCGACACGCACGACCACCTCGGCGCGCTTTTCTTCCGGCAGGAGCGCGAGGATCTGTGCACTCTGGTCCGGATCCAGCGACATCATGACGATGGCGCAGATCTGGGGATGTTCATCTTTGAGCAGGTTTGCGACCGCTTTGGGTTCCATCCACTTGAGCGTCTCGAGGCCCTTGGGATTCTGCGCGGTCAGGATGCGCCCGAGCATGCTGCGCGCCTTTTGCTCGCCCAGCGCATCGTGAAGCACTCGCTTGACGTAATCCTCGTTACCCGAGATCTGGCCCTGCGAACTTTTGATACTCTCGTTCAGTTCGTCGACGACACTCGCGATCTTCTCGTTCGAGACCGACGAGAGCGTCGTCATCGCCGCGCCGACGTTCTGTACTTCCTTCGGATCCAGGTGGCGCAGCACCGCGGCTGCAGCCTCTTCCCCCAAACCGAGCAGGAATACCGCGGCGCGTTCGGCGCCGCTCATGGCTTCACGTTTCTCAGGCATCTGCTGTGACCCAACCCCTGATGACCTGCGCGACCCGGTCAGGATCTTCCTTCACCAGCGCGCGGGCCTGTAACAATTGTCTGTCGTACTCCGAGAGCCGTTTCGGCTCGTAGGTTTCCTGACCGCCGAGGAAGTGAGCCTGCGCGGCCTGGTAGTCCTGGAAGCTGAGTTCAGCAGGAGAGGCACCTTCCGCACCGCCGACCTGGCCCCGCATCAGGCCCTTCAGCATCGGGCGCACGACCGCGAGGATCAGCACCAGGATGGCGATAAAGGCGAGCAGGATCTTCGAGTAATCCTTGACCCACGGCTGCTGCCAGACGGGCACCTCGGGAATTTCCTGAATGCCGCCTGCTTCCTGGAACGGCACATTGCTCACATTGATGCTGTCACCGCGGTCCGATACGAAGCCGACCGCTTCACGCGCGAGCTTCTCGATCTCGGCCATTTCATTTTCGGTGAGCGGCGTGCGTTCGAGAGTACCATCAGGCAGTTCCTTGGTCCGGTAGTCAACCACGACGGCAACGGAAAGTCGCTTGATCGAGCCGGGCACTTCTTTCATATGACTGATCTTGTGGTCGACCTCGTAGTTGCGCGTCGCGCGAACGGTCCGGTCGTCTGCTTTCTTCAGCGCGCCATCTTCCGGCGCCTGGTTGTCGGTCTTCGGCGCGGCATCGAGAATCTCGACCGGGCCTCCGGGCGGTGTGGCAGAAGCGGACTTCTCCGTGACGGTTTGCTCGCTGCGGAGCGCAATCGTGTCGGGATTGTAGTTCTCGCTGGTTTCCTCGACCGAAACGAAGTTGAGGTCTGCAACGACCTTGGCGCGAACCCTGCCGTCGCCGACGATAGGCGTGAGGATATCGACGATGCTCGCCACATACTTGTCTTCGACCTCGCGCGCAAACCGGTGCTGCTCCGCGCCCATGGTGAGATGTTCCGCGCCGGAGCGACTCGAGAGCAGCCGACCGTTCTGGTCGACGACGCTCACGTCTTCAGGCGCCAGTTCCGGCACACTGGATGCAACGAGATAGACGATGCCCGCAAGCTGGTCTTCGTCCAGCACGCGGCCTGCCTTCAGGTTGACCAGCACCGACGCGTTGGCTTTCTTCCGCGAACGGATGAACGACGACGACTTCGGAATCGCGAGGTGAACACGCGCGCCCCGAACGCTTTCGAGCGTGGCAACGGAGTTCGCGAGTTCCTCTTCGAGCGCGCGATTGTAACGTGCTGTTTCGAGGAAGGAGGATACGCCGAACTTCTGGTCTTCGTAGAGAATGTCGAATCCCTTCGTGCCTCCGGCCGGCAAGCCTTCACCCGCCAATTTGAGGCGCAGTTCGTATTTCTCCCGGCTGGGGACCGAGATGAGCCCGGTCCGCTCGTCCAGCTTGTACTGCACATTGAGCCGATCGAGCGCTTCCATCACCTGTGCCGCGTCCTTGCCGTCGAGGTCCGAGAACAGCACGCTGTACTCCTCGGTCTGGGACCAGAGGATGATGCCAACGCCAATCGCGACGCTCATCGCGAGCCCGAGCAACAGGCCCAACTGGCGCGCCAGCGATTGCTGGCTGATCTTGCGGAAATTTTCTATCAGTTTGTCCACTTGTCAGTTTCCCGGCCCTGGCGTCAAACAGGCATGTTCATGATTTCCTGGTAGGCGGACAGGAGCTTGTTACGCACCTGGTTCATTGCCTCGAAGGAAATACTGGCTTTCTGTACCGCGATCATCACTTCCGGCAACTCGACGGTCTTGTCACCGGTCTGGAATGCCGTCTTGAGGTCGCGCGCGTTTGTCTGCGCGTCGTTAACCATATCGATGGACTCGGTGAGCAGCTTCTGGAAGCTGGCCCCGCTCGTACCGGACTCCGCCTCACTGACCTTGCTGGCGGGCTGGCCCACATCGATCGCCCGCATGCGGGCGAGAACCTGGCTTACATCCATTTGTACCATCGTCTTTCTCCTGCCTCAGGCGCCCGCGGCCAGGCTGATGCCATCGGCGCGGAACTTCGCGAGTTTGTAGCGAAGCGTGCGTGGGCTGATGCCAAGCCGTTCCGCGGCGTTCTTTCGGTTACCGCTCGAAGCACGCAGCGCCTCGGAGATCAGCGCCTGTTCGCGCGTCTTGAGATCGCTTTCGAGCGAGTCGTCGGCGCTCGTCTCCGCCTCGGCGGGGACGCTCACCATGGTGTTTTCGAACTGGATGTCGGAACTGCCGATCGCCGCCGCGTGCATCAGGATGCTCGCCCTGTGCATGACATTCTCGAGTTCGCGGACATTGCCCGGCCACCTATGGGACAACAGCTTCGACATGGCTTCGTCTGTCAGGACAGGGGATACGTCACCCGCAAACCGTCGTGCAAAGTGCTGGGCAAGCGGCACGATATCCAGCGGTCTCTCACGCAGCGGCGGCAGGTGCATGGGAAACACGTTCAGGCGGTAAAACAGGTCTTCCCGAAACTCGCCACAGGCAACCTGCTCACGAAGGTCGCGGTTTGTCGTCGCGAGGACGCGGACATTGAGCGGAACGGCGCGCGTGCCACCAAGTCGCTCCACTTCTTTTTCCTGCAGGACACGCAAGAGCTTCGCCTGCAGGCCGATATCCATCTCGGAGATTTCATCGAGAAGCAGTGTCCCGCCATTGGCCTGCTCGAATTTGCCGGGGCTGCTGCGGTAGGCACTCGTGAAAGCACCCTTTTCATATCCGAACAGGATGGACTCGAGCATGGTCTCCGGTATCGCCGCGCAGTTGATCGCCACGAACGGGCCGCCCGACCTGGGCGAGTGATTATGGATGTAGCGGGCGAACACTTCCTTGCCGGTCCCGGACTCCCCGGTAATCATCACTGTCGCATCCGATGCCGCGACGCGCGAGGCCAGGGCAAGGATATCGGTCGTGTGCGGGTCCGCCGCAATAAGTCCGGGTTCCACCGCCACAGGCTCAAACACATAACGGCTCGCGAGTTCGATCAGCACGTTGGCATCGAACGGTTTCTGCAGGTAGTCGGCCGCGCCCGCCTGTATCGCCTTGACGGCCTGGGCGACGCCGCCATAGGCCGTCACCAACACGACAGGCAGCTCACGCCAGCGTTGCTTGATTTCCGAAAGCAGCGCATAGCCATCCATTGGGTCCATTTGCACGTCGCTGATGACGAGGCTCACCTTCGTCGATTCGATCAACTCGATCGCCTCGGCAGCCGAGGCGGCGCCGCGCACACGAAATCCACCCAATGCCAGCGTCTCACGCATCGCCTCGCGTAGGCTCTCGTCGTCATCGACGACCAGGATTACCGATTTGTCCTGCATTTCGTCCAGTACCTCAATCAATGGAGCGGCCGCGACGCGGCAACATCTTCAGCGCCGTAGCGCGCGAGCCGTAACCGGAAAGTCGCGCCGCCGTATTCGTTCGCCTGCACCGTCAGGTCGCCCCCGTGGTTTCTTGCCGTCACGGCGGCGATGGCAAGGCCAAGACCGGTACCGTTCGCCCGTGTCGAGAAGAACGGGTCGAACAGTCGAGATTCGATTTCCCGCGGAATACCGGGACCGTTGTCCGCGACAAAAATGTCGACAAAGCGATCGTCCGCTTCCACGCGTACCGCAATGGCAGGCACGTCGATGAGTCCGATAGCGTTCTCCGCGATCGCGATGAGCACCGAGAGCAAGTCGTTCCTGGCACCAACCAGCGTCAGCGACGCAGGCACGTCAGACATCATCATCATCGTGCCGCCCTTATCGGCGAGCGCGGGCGCGAGCGTCGTCTTGAGTTCGGACATCAGGCCCGCCACGTCAAATTCGCCGAGCGCACCGTCGCCGCCGCGGATGAACGTGAGCATGCTCTCGATGAGCTCTTCAATATGCTGGAGGCGCCCTTCTACCTTGTGTGCAACCCGGAGCCGGCCAACATCGTCCAGGACCGGAGAGCGGAGTTGCGAG